>CAYYXZ010000041.1:4257-9057 GCA_964475715.1 uncultured Marinosulfonomonas sp.
CCGCAGTGATTCTGTTCAGATAAGAACGTTTATCATAATCCGCTGGATTGCAATTGTCGGGCAGGTGGTTGCAATTACGGTTGCGGTGCGAAATTATGACCTGCAGCTGAATTTATTGCTTTGCTTTTCCGCCATTGGTGCATCAACCATAACCAATCTGGCAGCAATGTATGCTTTTCCGAAAATCCGGAGTCTTAGTGAAACCCAGCTAACGTTTATGTTTCTGTTTGATATAACCCAGCTTACAATCTTGCTCTATTTAACAGGCGGGCTGCACAATCCGTTTTCACTGCTTATTCTTGTGCCCGTTGCAATTTCCGCAACAGTTTTACAATCGCGCGCAACGGTTGTTTTGGGCGCAGTTACCATTGTCCTGACGACATTGATCGCGCGTTATTACATTCCGCTTCATACCAGCGGCGGTGCCGTGCTGAAAATGCCCGATATGTTTTTATTCGGGTTTTGGGTGGCCATCCTGATCGGGACTATCTTTCTCGGGGTATATGTGCGCCGTGTGACCTCTGAAATTGGTTCAATGTCCGAGGCATTGCTGGCCACGCAAATGGCGCTTTCGCGCGAACAGAAACTAACAGATCTAGGCGGCGTTATTGCTGCTGCGGCCCATGAATTGGGCACCCCGCTGGCGACGATAAAACTGGTTAGCCGTGAATTGATTGATGATCTGAAAAACCAACCTCAACAAAAAGAAGATGCAGAGCTTATTCATGAGCAAACCGACAGGTGCCGGGATATTCTGCATTCAATGGGTCAGGCCGGTAAAGATGATTTACTAATACGCTACGCCCCGATTTCTGCTGTCATAGAAGAAGCCGCATTGCCACATACGGATCGCGGTAAATCCGTTACAATATCAATACTTCCCAGTAAAAACACCTCGAAAACCCAGCCCGATATACGCCGCCATCCCGAAATTATTCATGGTCTGCGTAATCTTATCCAGAATGCCGTAGATTTTGCCGATAGCCAGATCTGGGTTGATATTATTTGGACAGATAGCCAGATTATTATTAAAATAATTGACGATGGCGACGGTTTTCCTCCGCATATTATCAAACGGATCGGTGATCCCTTTGTCAGCAACCGCAAAGCCAAACAAAAGAACCGCCCGGGTTATAAAGGCATGGGGCTAGGCCTGTTTATTGCCAAAACCCTGCTGGAAAGATCCGGAGGCGAGCTTAGTTTTGCAAACGGGTGTGATCCGTTCTTATCAGGACAAGAACGCCCAATACGCCGTGGCGCAATTGTGCAGGTTATTTGGCCTCGGTACAAAATCAGCCACCGTAAAGCCCAACAACCAATTGGTAAAAATCAACCAATAAAATTTTAATCACAATAAACTTAACCCTGCATTAACCATTTTCAGATCAATTCAAGTAATGGGTTTGGCTTTTCTTTTTTTGGGTAATGACGATGCAGGTCTTTGATGCTTACACCATGTTGTTGATCGCGACAGTTTCATTATCTGTGGCAATGTTTTCGATTTGGGCTATTGCGCATTTTCAAAAGGCTAAAAGCAAAACGCCCTACGATCTAATGATAGAAGACGATGCAGAAACCGCATTTTTATTTGACGGCGATATTCTGATCAGTGCAACAGAATCAGCCTATAAACTGATTGGCCCTAAAACCAACGAAATTAGTGATTTACAGCGTTTGATATCGGCTTTTAGTCCACGCTTTTCCACGCTTTCCAACGATTTACTAGCGCTTGGGGGCGAAGGCACGCTTACTATTATCCCTGACAACCCAAAAGACACTGCGCGCATCAAGGCTGAGTGGTGGGACGGGTTTGCACGCCTAATATTTGTTGACACACAGGATGATACCCAAGCGCCTCTGGTTGAAAATACGAACATAACCGCATTGGAGACCGAGCTTGAAACCCTTCGTCGAACGGCTAAACTGGCCCCTTACCTAGTTTGGCAAGAAACCTCTGATGGTGAAATCAATTGGGCAAACGCGGCCTATCTATCCTTGGTTAATTCCGTAAGTTCGGATTCAAACAACAATAGTTGGCCACCTGCGCGCATTTTTGATATTTCAAAAACCGCCATAGACGGTCTCAACCCTCAGACAATGCGCATCGCGGTTAATACCCGCGAAGCATCTAAACAATTATGGTTTGAATTATCCTGTAAAAAAGTCAACGAATCTATACTTTGTTTTGCAATTCCTGCTGATGCCACCGTAAAGGCAGAAACACGTCAAAAAGAGTTCATTCAAACTTTGACAAAAACATTTGCTCATATTTCAATTGGTTTGGCGGTATTTGACAAAAATCGAAAATTAGCCCTTTTCAACCCCGCCCTTACAGACATGACAAGACTTCCCATTGATTTTCTAAGCTTACGGCCAACCCTATTTTCCATGCTTGATCGCTTGCGCGAAGATCAAATGATGCCGGAACCAAAAAACTACAAAAACTGGCGTGAAAAAATGGCCGCGCTTGAACAAGCTGCCACGGATGGCACCTATGAAGAAATTTGGGACCTGCCGGGAGGGCAAATATACCGGGTTATTGGCCGGCCCCATCCTGATGGCGCTGTTGCGTTAATGTTTGAAGATATTAGCGCCGAAGTTTCACTAACCCGAAACTTTCGTCATGAACTGGAAATTGGCCAATCTGTTCTAGACACACTTGAGGATGCTGTTGTGGTTTTTTCTTCAACCGGGTCAATAATAATGTCCAATACCGCCTATTCCCAGTTATGGGGGGTCGATCCGGGTACCACTTTTGGCGAGATTGGAATTTCAGATGCTATCCAAAACTGGCAAGAAATTTGCGACCCAACGTCTTTGTGGGAAGAATTGCAGAATTTTATCGGCAACCCGGGCCTTCGCACAGAGTGGTATGGGGATGCCATTTTAGACGATGGCCGTCCACTCGCCTGCCGTTTCTCACCTCTTTCAAGCGGCACGACCCTTGTGCAATTTCGCATTTTGCAAGCGCCTGAAAAAACAAATAACCCGGCACAAAACCAACAAATTATCACTTAAGCTAGATGAACGGCTTTGCCTTAACCATTTGTCGCGCTAGTATTGCAAGATGTGCCTTAAATTATTCTCTCTCAACCTTTCCAGTCAAGAAAATACCCAAATTCTGGCGCAAACAATTGCACCCCTGCTTAAAGCGGAAGACATTCTTTTACTTGAAGGGTCAATTGGTGCCGGTAAAAGCTTTTTTGCGCGCTCTTTAATCTTGTCATTATTAACAAAGCCTGAAGATATCCCCTCACCTACATTTACACTTGTGCAAACATATGACGCTCCAGAATTTGAAATCTGGCACTGCGATCTATACCGGTTAACCACATCATATGAAGCACAGGAACTAGGTATGGAGGATGCTTTTGAGAGCGCGCTCTGTATCGTTGAATGGCCTGACCGTTTAGGTAATATAACCCCGCCAAATGCGCTAACAATAAAATTTGAAATTACAAATACCCCCCATGAACGTCTGGTAACTCTTTGCGCAACAAATCCGCGCTGGGCATCCGTTTTGGAGGTTATAAATGACAAGCCGTAACGCTCTGGTTGATTGTTTTATAAACAAAAGCGGCTGGGGTGATGCGCTTAAAAGCGATCTGGCCGGAGACGCTTCAAATCGCAGATATCTACGCTTGAAGCGCCAGGGCACAAATGAAACCGCAGTGCTAATGGACGCTCCACCAAATCGCGGCGAAGACATAAAGCCGTTTATCAAAATCACAAACCATTTACGCAACACAGGTTTTAGTGCTCCGCAAATTTTGTCTCAGGATAAACAACACGGCTTTTTATTGCTCGAAGATCTGGGTAATAATTTATTTGCACCGCTGATCAACAACAGCGCTGAATTGGAATATCCATTATATTGTGCTGCCGTTGATGTGCTGATCCAATTGCATAAATTTCCACCTCCCAATGATTTACTAAATTATTCACCAAAGATAATGGCCGATTATATCAGCCCCGTATTTGAGTGGTATCAAACCGCAATAACGGGCGCTCCCGCCAGCGGGATGGCTCGGGTGACAGAAGAACTGGAAGCTATTTTAACAAAATATTGCGGTGCTCCACCAGTTCTGGCTTTACGCGATTATCACACTGAAAATTTAATTTGGCTGCCAAAGCGTAGCGGAATAAAGCGCGTTGGCCTGCTCGATTATCAGGATGCCGTTCTTGCACATCCGTCATATGATCTGGTTTCGCTGCTTGAAGATGCCCGCCGTGATGTGCCTGAAAACATTCAGAAAAAAATGTTTCACCGCTACATAACGGCTACAAATACAAACCACGCAGCTTTCCGCATTGCTTATAATGCCCAGGGTGCACAGCGTAACTTGCGCATCCTTGGTATATTTGCCCGCCTGTGCCTTGCTGCAGGAAAACCCGGTTATATTGATCTGATCCCGCGTGTATGGGCGCATTTGGAAAACAATTTATCGCACCCTGCGCTTGCGTCTTTAAAGGATCTTGTTTTCGAAACATTACCAAAACCCACACCCAATATTTTACAAAGGCTGAAAGAAAAATGTGCAAGCATCCCGATGCAATAATGTTATTCGCCGCAGGGTTTGGAACCCGGATGGGAGAGCTAACGGCCGCTTGCCCAAAACCTTTGATCAAAGTCGCCGACACTGCGTTGATTGATCATGCATTGGAAATAATCAAAGCTGCAAATGTCTCAAATACAGTTGTAAATACGCATTACTTGCCAAGGGTGCTCACCGATCATTTAACCAATCACAATGTCCTTATTTCACACGAACCTGATATTCTGGAAACGGGGGCAGGTCT
>CAYYXZ010000041.1:9157-10482 GCA_964475715.1 uncultured Marinosulfonomonas sp.
GCATTTGTGCAGGGTTTGATAAAACATACATCAAAACACCCTCCTGAATACCTTTCCACGGTCGAAATATTAGTTAACACCCGCCGTATGCAGCGCCGCATTCGTGAAATTTTTGATGCAGGACCTGCGCGACTTTTGCCCCGATTACAGTTAATTACAGACCTTGGTAATAACACACTAACCGACCTGCCCCCGGCCACCCCGAAACTGCAGCGCCAGCTAGAATTATCCCAGCTTGTTTCGGCCCTGTTGCAGGCCGATCCCGGCTTGGCCCCGCGTGCAGCTGTTTTTGATCTGGCCGATAGCCTTGCCAATCTTATGAACGAAATGCAAAGCGAAGGGGTGGCGCCAGATGCACTAAGCAAGATTGACGTTTCAAATCACTCTGGTCATTGGGGGCGGTCGCTTAAATTCATTGAACTTATCCAGAATTATTTTGGCGAGGAGGCCCGTAAACACCCAGATGCAGAAAGCCGACAACGTCTGATTGTTGAACATCTAACCAAAAAATGGGCCGAAAATCCCCCTAACCATCCAATAATAATCGCCGGATCAACAGGATCGCGTGGCGTAACACATATGTTAATGGCTGCCGTTGCAAAACTACCGCAGGGTGCCATAGTTTTGCCGGGGTATGACTTTGATTTACCCGATCAGGTCTGGAGCGCCATGGATGACGCGATGACCACAGCAGACCATCCTCAATTTCGTTTTCGGGCCTTGCAACGAACACTGAATATATCGCCAGTAAGTGTAAAAAAATGGAGCACTGAAAGGCCGAATAGCGAGGCGCGAAATAAACTTATTTCATTGGCGCTACGTCCTGCACCGATAACGGACCAATGGATGTCCGAAGGCGAAGCCCTAACGGATCTTGATGCTGCTGTTGAAAAAATGGCGCTGGTTCAGGCACCCTCTTTGCGTATCGAGGCCATGGCCATAGCCTTGAAATTGCGCGAATGTGCCGAAATCGGCAAAACGGCCGCACTTATTACACCGAACAGAATGCTTACCCGTCAGGTCACAGCTGCCTTGGATCAGTGGGGGATCGAGCCGGATGACAGTGCCGGATTGCCTCTTGCGATGTCGGCCCCTGGTCGATTATTGCTTCAGGTTTCTGGCCTGTTTGGTCAGATTTTAACCTCAGAGGCTCTGCTGGTTTTGCTAAAACACCCCTTAACCCATAGCGGCGATTGCGGACGCGGAGACCATCTGCGCTGGACGCGCGATCTGGAATTGAACATTCGAAAAAATGGCCCGCCCTTTCCAACCAAGGACAGTCTGAACAATTGGGCTACAGCAAATACGGATGACGGTCGCCGTGA
>CAYYXZ010000042.1:0-2454 GCA_964475715.1 uncultured Marinosulfonomonas sp.
GAAAAAATCGACATCATCCCGTGGAATGAGGATGCGCCGACATTTCTGGTTAACGCGTTGCAGCCTGCCGAGGTTTCCAAGGTTGTGCTGGATGAAGAAGCCGAGCGCATCGAAGTTGTGGTGCCCGACGAGCAGCTATCGCTGGCCATTGGTCGGCGCGGTCAAAACGTGCGTTTGGCCAGTCAGTTGACGGGTCTGGATATCGACATTCTGACCGAGGCTGAAGAATCCGAGCGCCGCCAGAAAGAATTCTCAAGCCGCACCTCGCTGTTTATGGAAGCGCTGGATGTTGACGAGTTTTTCTCGCAATTGCTGGTCTCGGAGGGGTTCACTTCGCTTGAGGAAGTTGCCTATGTCGAGCTGGACGAATTGCTGGTGATTGACGGTGTTGATGATGACACGGCCAAAGAATTGCAGGCCCGTGCCCGTGACCATCTGGAAGCGGCCAATAAAAAGGCCATGGAGGCTGCCCGCGCATTGGGTGTTGAAGATAGCCTTGTTGAGTTCGAGGGTCTGACACCACAAATGTTGGAGGCGCTGGGCAAGGATGACGTCAAGACGCTGGAAGATTTTGCCACCTGTGCCGATTGGGAATTATCCGGCGGCTGGACCACGGTGAATGGCGAGCGCGTCAAGGATGACGGTGTGTTGGAAGAATTTGATGTGTCACTGGAAGAGGCGCAAAATATGGTGATGACGGCGCGAATATCTTTGGGCTGGGTTGATCCGGCAGATCTGGAAACGCCTGAGGAAGAAGGCACTGAATCCGGCGACGCGACGAGCGAACAAACACCGGAGGTCGGGGTCTGATTTTTCAGGCCTCGTAGGGTTTCAAAATGACGCGTGGTGGTCATAAAAAAGTTCGGGATCAGGCCGAGCGGCGCTGTATCGCAACGGGCGAGACCGAGCCAAAATCCGGGTTGATCCGTTTTGTGGTCGGGCCGGACAATATAATTGTGCCCGATCTGCTGGAAAAACTGCCCGGTCGGGGCATTTGGGTTTGCGCGGATCGTCACGCGCTTGAGCTGGTGATTAAAAAGGGTCTGTTTGCGCGCGGTGCAAAGCAAGCGGTGACGGTGCCCGATGGTTTGATCGATGCGCTTGAAACCGCGCTGGCCCGGCGGGTTGTCGATTTAATTTCAATGGCCAGAAAAGCCAGCCGCGCGGTGACAGGTTATGAAAAGGTCAAAAGCTGGCTGATAAGTGAGCGGGCCCGGGTTTTAATTCAGGCCAGTGACGGGTCGGGGCGCGGAAAATCCAAGCTGCGCCCACCCGAGGGACAAGACGCATTCATCGGAATTCTAACCGCAAATGAATTGGGTTTGGCTTTTGGACGAGAAAATGTGATACATGGCGCGCTTGCGGCTGGTGGACTCACGAAACGTGTTGTAGAGGAAGCTGCAAAGCTTAAGGGCTTGCGCAGAAATATTGGTGGAAATGCTACCAAGAAGGGTTTGAAGACCAAATGAGTAATGATGGCAAAAAGACATTGGGCGTCGGTGGCGCTCGTCCGGGCAACGTAAAGCAAAGCTTTAGCCATGGGCGCACAAAAAATGTCGTGGTGGAAACCAAGCGCAAGCGCGTTATGGTGCCCAAACCCGGTGCAGCCAAGCCAACGATTGGCGGCAAAAACAAGGTCACAAGCAGCGCGCCCTCCAAACGCCCCGCAGGTATTTCCGATGCCGAAATGGAGCGCCGCCTGAAGGCCTTGAAATTGGCCAAGGCGCGCGAAGTCGAAGATGCCGCAAAACGCAAAGCCGAAGAAGAGGCCCGCACAGCAGAGCGCGAACGCCGCAAGGCCGAGGCCGAAGAAAAAGAGCGCGAAGAGCAGATGCGCGAAGACCGCGTGAAGGCCAAAGCCGATGAAAAAGAGCGCAAACGTGTTGAAGTAGAAGAGAGCGAGCGGCGCGAAAAAGAGATCGCGGTCGCGCAATCGCAACCTGCTGCTGCCAAACCCGATACCGCACCTCGTGGTGCCGGCAAGCCATCGGCCGCCCCGCGCAAACAAGAGACCGACAACCGCAGCCGCCAGCCCAAAGGTGGCAAGGCCCGTGATGATGGCCGCCGCTCTGGCAAGTTGACGCTAAATCAGGCGCTCTCGGGTGATCGGGGACGCCAACGCTCGATGGCGGCGATCAAGCGTCAGCAGCAACGCGCCCGTCAAAAGGCGATGGGCCAGCCGGTTGAGCGCGAAAAAATTATTCACGATGTTCAGGTGCCCGAAGCGATTGTGGTTTCCGAGCTGGCAAACCGGATGGCCGAACGTGTGGCCGCTGTGGTTAAGGCATTGATGAACATGGGCATGATGGTAACGCAAAACCAGTCGATTGATGCCGATACTGCCGAATTGATTATCGAAGAATTCGGCCATAATATCGTGCGGGTTTCCGATGCCGATGTCGAGGATGTGATCCACGCTGTTGAAGACAAGGACGAAGATCTGAAACCGCGCCC
>CAYYXZ010000042.1:2554-10461 GCA_964475715.1 uncultured Marinosulfonomonas sp.
GCCAACGTGCCGATGATTGTTGCGATCAATAAAATTGACCGTCCGGGTGCCAACCCCGATAAAGTGCGCACCGATTTGTTGCAGCACGAGGTGATTGTTGAAAAAATGTCCGGTGAAGTTCTGGATGTCGAGGTTTCGGCGATCAATGGCACCGGGCTTGAGACCCTGTTGGAAAACATTAGTTTGCAGGCTGAATTGCTGGACCTGAAGGCCAACCCCGAGCGCAGCGCCACCGGTGCTGTGATCGAGGCCAAGCTGGATGTTGGCCGTGGTCCCGTTGCGACGGTTCTGGTGCAAAACGGCACTTTGCGCCAAGGCGATATCTTCGTGGTTGGCGAGCAATACGGCAAGGTTCGTGCACTGATCAATGACAAAGGCGAGCGCATCAAGGAAGCCGGGCCATCGGTGCCTGTCGAGGTGCTGGGCCTGAATGGCACGCCCGAGGCTGGTGATGTTTTGAACGTGGTTGCAACGGATGCACAGGCGCGCGAAATTGCGCAATTCCGTGCCCATGCCGCCAAGGAAAAACGCGCAGCACTGGGGGCTGCGACCACGTTGGAGCAGCTGATGGAAAAAGCCAAAGCTGACCAAACCGTTGCCGAGATGCCAATTTTGGTGAAGGCAGATGTGCAAGGTTCAGCCGAGGCGATTGTTCAGGCGATGGCCAAGATCGGCAATGACGAAGTTCGGGTTCGGGTGCTGCATTCGGGCGTTGGCGCGATTACCGAAAGCGATATCAGCCTTGCCGAAGCATCTGGCGCACCGGTGTTTGGTTTTAACGTTCGGGCCAATACATCGGCACGAAATACGGCCAATCAAAAGGGCATCGAGATCCGTTATTATTCGGTGATTTATGATCTGGTCGATGATGTTAAGGCAGCCGCATCCGGTCTGTTGGGTGCTGAAATTCGTGAAAAATTCATTGGTTATGCAAAAATTCAGGAAGTGTTTAAAGTTACCGGCATTGGCCGTGTGGCGGGCTGTCTGGTTACCGAAGGCATCGCGCGCCGCTCTGCCGGTGTGCGCCTGTTGCGTGATAATGTGGTGATCCATGAGGGCAGCCTGAAAACCCTGAAGCGCTTTAAAGACGAGGCTTCCGAAGTGAAATCCGGTCAAGAATGCGGCATGGCGTTTGAAAGTTACGATGACATCCGCGCCAATGATGTGATCGAAATCTTTGAGCGTGAAGAAATTGAACGCAATCTGGAATAATGGATTTGCCGGATTTAATGACAAGCCGGAGTTAATGACAAAAAGGGAAGGTGAAAGCCTTCCCTTTTTACATTCCGGCCTTTTCACATTCGGGTGTGCCAAATTTTCAACTTAATGCTTAACGGCGAGTCCTTTTAGCTCGTAAAGCAATGCCAGCGCATCTTTGGGGCTTATCTCGTCGGGTAATATTTCATCCAGCCGCCTTTGGACGGCCGAATCTTTGGGTTGAACCGGCGCCGGCACAGGCGTGGCTGCAAAAAGCGGCAAATCATCAATCAGGGCTTTTTGCCCAACCTTGCCTTCACGCTCGCCTTTTTCCAACATTTCCAGAACCACGCGGGCGCGCGCAACAACACTTTCGGGCAATCCGGCCAGTTTGGCAACCTGCACCCCGTATGATCGATCCGCTGCGCCCCTTTTAACCTCGTGCAGAAAAATCACGTCACCTTCCCATTCTTTCACTGTTACGGTCGCATTTTCCACACCGGCAAGCTTGCCCGACAGGGCCGTCATTTCGTGGTAATGTGTGGCAAATAATGCACGGCATTGGTTTACATCGTGTAAATGCTCAAGCGTGGCCCAGGCGATGGACAGCCCGTCGTAAGTTGCCGTGCCGCGACCGATTTCATCAAGAATCACCAACGCCCTGTCATCGGCCTGATTTAAAATTGCAGCGGTTTCCACCATTTCAACCATAAAAGTCGAGCGCCCGCGTGCAAGATCGTCAGAGGCTCCGACACGGCTAAACAGCTGCGAAACCAGCCCGATATGGGCGCAGCTGGCCGGTACAAACGAGCCGATTTGGGCCAGCAATGCGATAATGGCATTTTGGCGCAGAAAAGTCGATTTACCCGACATGTTCGGGCCGGTCAAAAGCCAGATATTTGGGCTACTTCCAGCGTCTGCCAAATCACAATCATTTGCAATGAACGGTGCGTTGCTTTGTTGACGCAAGGCCTGTTCAACCACAGGATGGCGGCCCTGCTCGATTTTGAATGCGCGGCTATTATCGACAACGGGTTTGACCCAGTTTTCCCCCGAGGCAAGATCTGCAAATGCGCAAGATACGTCAATTTCTGCCAAGGATTGCGCCGCAGCCGATATCGGCGCAGACTGTTCCAATATTGCAGATTTCAGCACAGAATACAGCCGCTTTTCTATTTCCAAAGCCCTGTTGCCAGCGTTCAGAATTTTGGTTTCCATTTCGGATAATGCAACGGTGGTAAAGCGCACGGCATTGGCGGTGGTTTGGCGGTGAATAAAACTTTCTGACAATGGCGCAGACAGCATTTTTTCAGCGTGGGTTGCCGTGGTTTCAATGAAATAACCCAGAACATTATTATGCTTGATTTTCAGCGCGGAAATTCCGGTTATTTCGCTATATTCAGCCTGCATCGCCGCAATCACGCCGCGCCCTTTATCGCGCAGGGTTCGCACCTCGTCCAGTTCGGCGTCATAGCCGGTGGCAATAAAGCCGCCGTCACGCGTTAAAATCGGCGCGTTATCAACCAAGGCCTTACCCAGCAAGTTTTGCAGCGCGTCATGGCCGGACAATGTTTTGGCCGCATCGAATAATATTTCAGGCAAACCCGGCTTGGATAATTGCGCGCAAATGGCTGCCGATTGTGTCAGGGCATCGCGAATTGCGCTCAAATCGCGCGGGCCGCCTCTGTCCAGGCTCAAACGTGAAATGGCGCGGTCTATATCGGGGCTTTTGCCAAGGCTTTCGCGCAAACCGGCCGCAAGGGGGCGATTATTCAGGGCAAATTCTACCGCTTCAAGGCGCAAATGAATCGCGACCAGATCCCGCGACGGGCTGGACAATCTTTTTTCAAGCAACCGCCCGCCGCCAGCGGTTATTGTGCGGTCAATGGCCGAAATAAGAGAACCCTCACGCCCCCCCGACAAGCTTTTGGTCAGCTCAAGATTGCGCCGGGTTGCGGCGTCTATTTGCACGGCCCTATCTGAATATTCCTGCACCGGCGGGCGCAGTAGCGGCAGGTTGCCCTTTTGGGTGATTTCCAGCCATTCGACAATTGCCCCCATCGCCGAATTTTCGGCCCGACTAAATTGGCCGAACGAATCCAGAGTGCCAACTTTGAATAAACCCTGTAGCCGGTTCTTGGCGGCCGTGCTGTCAAAACTGCACGCGGCAAGGGCCGTTAGGGCAATATCTGAGTGCGTCACCAACTCAGTCAATTCCGGCTCTAGCTGCTCGCAAACAATTAATTCACGCGGTGCTAGCCGTGCCAATTCAGGCCCAAGTTTCACCCGCGGGCAAGCCATCACATGAAACGCGCCGGTCGATATATCAACCCAGGCCAAGGCGCCATTTTCGCGGACCTCGGAGTAGGCGGCCAAATAATTATGCCGCCGTGCCTCGAGCAATGAATCTTCGGTTAAGGTGCCGGGAGTGACAAGCCGGACAACCTCGCGTTTTACAACCGATTTTGCGCCACGTTTTTTTGCTTCGGCCGGATTTTCCATCTGCTCGCAAACAGCCACCCGAAAACCTTTGCGGATAAGCGTTAAAAAATACCTCTCGGCGGCACGGGCCGGAACCCCGCACATTGGAATATCAACGCCCAGATATTTGCCTCGTTTGGTCAAGGCAATATCAAGTGCCTGCGCCGCCGCAACCGCATCATCAAAAAACATTTCGTAAAAATCGCCCATGCGGTAAAATAATAACGCATCTTTATAAGCGGCCTTGATCTCAAGAAACTGCGCTATCATTGGCGTAACAGGTGCTTTGCTCATTTATCCCCCCAAACACGGCTGGCTGGATACTACAAACCACAGCCAATCTGGGAAAGATGCAAAAGCAGGATATTGAGGAAATTAAAGAAAAAATATATGAGGGTATTGAACTTGCAAGGAAAAGCCAGATGTCGAACAATATTAAAATCACCCCCGAAGAGGCGCTTGCCTATCATTCAGAGCCAAAACCGGGTAAATTTGAGATTACAGCCACCAAACGGATGACATCGCAGCGTGATTTGTCGCTTGCCTATAGCCCCGGTGTGGCCATTCCTGTCGAGGCCATCGCCCAGAACCCCGAGACGGCGTATGATTATACAAACAAGGGAAATATGGTTGCGGTTATCAGTAACGGCACCGCAATTTTGGGCATGGGAAATCTGGGCGCGCTGGCCTCAAAGCCGGTGATGGAGGGCAAGGCTGTGCTGTTTAAACGCTTTGCTGATGTTAATTCGATCGATATCGAGCTGGATACCGAAGACCCCGAAGAATTTATTAATGCGGTGCGTTTGATGGGTCCGGCTTTTGGTGGAATCAATCTTGAAGACATCAAGGCGCCAGAATGTTTTATCATCGAGCAGCGTCTGAAAGAAGAAATGGACATCCCGGTTTTTCACGACGATCAACACGGAACTGCGGTGATTTGTGCGGCCGGATTGATGAACGCGCTGCATTTGTCTGGCAAGAAAATCGAGGATTGCCGCATTGTGGTTAACGGTGCCGGTGCGGCCGGAATTGCCTGCATCGAATTGATAAAATCCATGGGCGCACAGCACGATAACTGTTTGTTGTGTGATACCAAAGGCGTGATTTATCAGGGTCGCAAAGAAGGTATGAACCAATGGAAATCAGCCCATGCCGCAAATACAGAACGGCGCACGCTAGAGCAGGCGATGAAGGGGGCCGATGTGTTTTTGGGTGTGTCTGTAAAGGGTGCTGTGACGCAAGAGATGGTCTTGGAGATGGCCAAAGACCCTGTGATTTTTGCGATGGCCAACCCTGACCCTGAAATCACCCCCGAAGATGTCCATGCGGTGCGACCGGACGCGATTGTTGCAACGGGGCGTTCGGATTATCCAAATCAGGTGAATAATGTTTTGGGTTTTCCATACCTGTTTCGCGGTGCGCTGGACATTCATGCGCGCGCCATTAATGACGAGATGAAAATCGCCTGTGCGCGCGCCTTGGCCGAGCTTGCCCGCGAAGATGTGCCCGACGAAGTTGCGATGGCATATGGGAAAAACCTTACTTTTGGGCGCGATTATATAATTCCTGCCCCGTTTGATCCGCGCCTGATTTACCGGATTCCGCCAGCCGTTGCCAGGGCCGGAATGGATACGGGTGTGGCGCGTCGCCCGATTGTGGATATGCCAGGTTACGAGGAATCTTTAAAAGCGCGGCTTGATCCGACGGCGTCTATTTTAAGGGGCATTCATACCCGTGCCAAAGCCGCCCAAAGCCGGATAATTTTTGCCGAAGGTGATGATGTTCGGGTCTTGCGTGCAGCCGTTGCCTATCAGCGGGCCGGGCTTGGGCATGCGCTTGTTGTCGGGCGAGAGGCCGATGTTAAACAAAAGCTGGAGGCCGCCGGTTTGGCCGATGCGGTAAATGAGCTTGAGGTTGTAAATGCGGCAAACACAGAGCATCTGAAAGAATACAAAGAATTTTTATACGACCGCTTGCAGCGCAAAGGCTATGATCGTGCCGATATCCACCGTTTGGCATCGCGTGACCGGCATGTTTTTGCGTCTTTGATGTTGGCGCATGGGCATGGCGATGGGTTGGTAACGGGTGCGACCCGAAAATCGGCCTATGTGCTGGAACTGATTAACCATGTGTTTGATGCCTCGGCGGCCGATGGTGCTGTGGGCGTTACAGCGATATTGCATAATGGTAAAATTTTACTGATTGCCGATACATTGGTGCATGAATGGCCCGATGAGCAGGATCTGGCCACCATTGCAGAACGTGGTGCCGATGTTGCCAAATCGCTGGGTTTAGAGCCGCGTGTGGCTTTTGTCAGCTTTTCAACCTTCGGATATCCTGTGTCCGAGCGGGCCGAAAAAATGCATCTTGCGCCAAAAATACTGGACAAGCGCGGCGTTGGTTTTGAATATGAGGGCGAAATGACTGTGGACGTTGCCCTAAACCCACAAGCGATGGCGCAATATCCGTTTAGCCGACTGACGGGACCTGCCAATGTGCTGGTTGTTCCGGCCCGCCATTCGGCCTCGATTTCGGTAAAACTGATGCAGGAAATGGCCGATGCGACGGTTATCGGGCCGATTTTAACCGGCATTGATAAATCTATCCAGATTTGCTCTACGGTTTCAACCACCAACGACATTCTTAACATGGCCGTTTTGGCGGCGTGCAAGGTGGGTTAGGTGACGATTTATAACCTTGGCTCGATCAATATTGACCATCTTTACACGGTGGCGCATTTGCCGCAGCCGGGCGAAACTTTGGTGGCAAATGATTTCAGTATTGGCTTGGGCGGCAAGGGGGCCAACCAATCCATTGCTGCCGCGCGGGCCGGATCAAGGGTTGTGCATATTGGTGCGATTGGTTCTGACGGGTGCTGGGCCAAGGATCAAATCTGTGAATATGGCGTTGATGTTTCGTTTATCAAAACGGTAAAAACAGCGACAGGGCATGCGATAATTAATCTGGACCAAAACGGGGAAAACGCGATTGTGATTTTCCCCGGGGCCAATAATCAACAGGATATTTCGCAGATAAGCACTGCGTTAAAAACCGCGCAGCCAGATGATATTTTATTGCTGCAAAATGAAACAACATTGCAACCGGTGGCCGCCGATATTGCGTTGAAACGCGGCATGAAGGTTATCTATTCTGCGGCCCCGTTTTCTGTGGATGCTGTGAAAAAAATGCTGCCTGTAACGTCAATTTTGATGATGAATCTTCTGGAATCTGAGCAGCTTTGCGCGGGGTTGGGCACTGAATTGCACAACTTGCCGGTTGAAAATATTATTGTAACCAAAGGCGCGAACGGCGCGGATTGGCATTTTGTAAAAAACGGAGAAATCAGCCATCAACCCGCCTTTTGCGTGCCCGTGGCCGACACAACAGCAGCAGGTGATACTTTTGCAGGGTATTTCGCGGCGGGCCTAGATCAGGGCATGGATATCAAGGGCGCGATGCAATTGGGCGCATCTGCAGCGGCCCTCAAAGTGATGCGCACCGGTACGGGAAACGCAATACCAGCCCGCGCCGAAGTTGATGAATTTCTAAAGTCCAACCCGCTTTAATACAATTTCGCAAATGGCGCAGCATCACCCCAAAGCTCAAAAACCCGCGCATCCCGACCACAGGATTTTCGGTATGCTTCATACGCAGAGGATTGGCGTTTTAAACCAAACCGCGTCACGACAAGCTTGCTGCCTTTGTAGTAATCCTGATGATAATCCTCGGCGGGGTAAAACGGTGCGGCAGGCAGAATTGGTGTGACAATTTCGCGGCCCAATGTTTTGGCGGCATCTGCAATTGCGGCTTGGGCGATTTTCTTTTGCTGACTGTTATTCACAAAAATTGCGGTGCGATAGGGGGCGCCCCGATCACAGAATTGGCCACCCGCATCCGTTGGGTCAACAGATCGCAAAAATAGGTGCAATAATTTTTCATAGCTGAGTTGGCTGGAATCAAAGGTAATTTGCACGACCTCGTAATGGCCGGTTCCACCGCGCACCACCTGTTTATAAGTCGGGTTTTCAACCGTGCCGCCGCTATAGCCCGAAACCACGTCAATCACGCCGGCAACGCTTTCAAAATCGGCTTCGATACACCAAAAGCAGCCGCCGGCAAGGACAACAGTTTCTTGGCCGGCGTAGGCTTTGGCGCAATTCATCGAGACCCCGATAGTAATTGCGATTAACAGGATAAATGGCTTTAACTTGTACGAGATGCTGTTCATT
>CAYYXZ010000043.1:0-10355 GCA_964475715.1 uncultured Marinosulfonomonas sp.
TTTCACGATGGGTTAATCCGGGACGACCTGTTCGGGGCATTTCATATCCTTCATTGCTAACATCAAATTATCAGATGTTGCGAGGACCGATTGAATGCACCATTGCTTAACGCCAACAACGCAGATTTATCTAAAATTTGAACTTTACCACGCATGGTTTTCACCCAGCCTTGGTGCGACCAGATATCAAGTTTGCGCGATATCACCTCGCGGGCACTGCCCACAGCGCTGGCCAGTTCTTGTTGGGTGGCAAACAGCAACCCGTCCTGGTCGGCCCGATCCAGCATATAAGATGCCAAGCGGCACTCCACCCGCTGAAATGCGACCCGTTCCAGTAAATGCATCAGGGTTTGCATGTGGCGCGAAAAGGTAGAAAATACTAAATTTCGGAACTCTTGAGAGTTGTTTATAAGGTTTAAAAACAACTCCTTATGTAGTAAAATTAATGTGCTATCCTCTTGGGAAATCGCCTCAGCCGTATATTCATCGCCCCCCATTAAACCCAATGTGCTTTGAATGCAAGATTGGCCCGGCGTTACGGCATAAAGCAATATTTCGCGGCCCGTTGTGCCAGTTAAAGACACCGAAATCCGACCTTTCAACACAATAACGTAACCCTTGACCGCGTCACCGGGTGAAAACAAAACCGTGCCGGCAGGAACCTGCATCGGAATCAGCTCATTTAATCTGGCCACCGTTTTGGCATCCAGATCGGCCAGATCAGCGGCGGTTTCAACCCAGCCCATTAACCTCTTTGACGTTTTTCAAAACGGGGGAGCATTGCGCTAAAATCCATTCCTTCGCCACCTTCTGTTTGCACGAACTGCTCATACAGTTTAGTCGCAGAATGCCCCATCGGCGTGTCGGCGTCTACAGAAATGGCGGCCTTTTGGGATAGGCGTAAATCTTTTAGCATTAATTCGGCGGCAAAACCGGGCTTGTAATCATTGTCGGCCGGCGATTTTGGGCCAACACCGGGGGCCGGACAATAGGCGTTCATCGCCCAGCTATAACCCGACGAAGTGCTGACCACATCAAACATTTTTTGCCGGTCCAGCCCTAATTTATCAGCCAAAGCAAAGGCTTCGCAGGTGGCGATCATGGTGACGCCAAGGATCATATTGTTGCAAATTTTGGCCGCTTGGCCGGAACCTGATGCCCCGCAATGCACCGATTTTTGGCCCATGATCTTAAACAAAGGCGCAACCTTGGTAAATCCGGCATCTGTGCCGCCCGCCATAAAGGTTAACGTGCCGCCGGATGCGCCGCCAACACCGCCGGAAACCGGTGCATCCACAGCCATCAAGCCCGCGGCTTGAGATTGCTTGGCCACCGCGCGCGCCGATTCAACATCAACGGTCGAGCAATCCAGAAAAACGGCCCCCTTATTCATTGCCAAAATGATTTCATCGGCCACGCTGCGCAATATTTCGCCATTTGGCAGCATGGTTATTACCACATCCTTGTCGCTGGCCGCCTCAGCTGCGCTGGCCGATTTTATAACGCCATCGGGGCAGGGCGCGTGCAAATCAAAACCGCTGATTTCATAACCTGCCTTGGCCAGATTTTGCGCCATCGGGCCGCCCATATTTCCAAGACCAATAAATCCTATTTTCATCTTAGTTTCCCCTAAATTTTAGCGCTTCATCCCCAAGCGGCATCAGCATGTTTTCGATATCGGCTGTGATATTGTCATCAAGCGTGTGTTTCCATTTTGGCTTGCGATCCTTGTCGATAATTGCCGCGCGAATACCCTCGATAAAATCAGCATGTTGCATGGCGCGGTGGGTGAAGCGATATTCTATTTCGAGTGCTTTGCGGATGTTATTTGTGCCGCGTAAACGACGTAGAATATTAATCGTACAACCCATCGATAAGGGTGCGTTACGCTTTAGAGATTTCAACGCAGAGCTGGCGAATTCACTATGGCTACCGGCAAGTGAGTCGATGATATCGGTTAAACTGTTTTTTGAAAAATGTTGATTAATCTCAGTGACCTGCTGCTTTATTTTGCCCTTCTCGGGCACCGTTGAGCGCTGGCTTATCAAAGATGCATCACCGCTCTCAATCAAAGCTGAAACCAGCGCGGGCCAGACGTCTTGCGGCACAAAATAATCAGCAAATCCGGCAAAAATCGCATCCTCTGGCCCCAGTCGCACGCCTGTGGTTCCGATGTATTCGCCCAGCCGTCCGGGCGCGCGCGCAAGGATAAACGAGCCTCCCACATCGGGCACCAGACCAATGGCGCATTCGGGCATGGCGATCTGGCTGCTTTCAGCCACAATCCGCACACTACCATGACAGCCAACACCAACCCCGCCGCCCATGATAAAGCCCTGCATCATGCTGACCACAGGTTTGGGATATTCAAATATTTTGGCATTCATACGGTATTCATCACGCCAGAATTTGCGCCCGTAATCATAATCACCGCGCTTGGCGCTGGCATAGATTTGGGCAATATCACCACCGGCACAAAAGGCCCGGTCACCGGCCGCATCAATCAGCAGCATTTTGACGTTTTGATCATCGCGCCACGCATCCAGCGCCCCATCTATTTCCAGACACATCGCATAAGTCAGCGCATTCAGCGCCTTTGGACGATTTAAGGTAATTCTGCCAATTTGGCCCTCGATGCGGATATTGATATCAGCCATCAGCCGCGCTCCGCTAGCAGTTGGCGCGCCACAATCAGACGCATGATTTCGTTGCTGCCCTCCAGAATTTCATGCACCCGCAAATCGCGCAGCAGCTTTTCAATGCCGTAATCGGCCAGATAACCATAACCGCCATGCAATTGCAGACATTGGTTAACAACCTTTGATCCGGTCTCGGTGACAAACCGTTTGGCCATGGCGCAGAATTTGGTGGCATCCGGTGCGCCATTGTCCAGTTTCCAGGCGGCTTGGCGCAGAAATATGCGGGCGGCTTGCAATTCGGTTTCCATATCGGCCAGTCGAAATTGCAAGGCTTGAAATTGATCAATCGAGCGCCCGAATGCTTTTCGCTCGCCCATATATTTCAGCGTGGCGCTTAATGCGGTCTGTGCGCCGCCCAATGAACAGGCCGAGATATTCAACCGCCCGCCATCCAGCCCCTTCATCGCATATGTGAAACCTTTACCGGGTTCTCCCAGTAGATTACGGGCAGAAATGTTGCAATTGTCCAATTGCACTTGGCGGGTGGGTTGGCTTTTCCAGCCCATTTTATCCTCCAAACCACCAAAGCTTAAACCTTGGGCACCATCATCCACCACCAAAGCCGAAATGCCTTTTGGCCCATCAGCGCCGGTGCGGGCCATGATGATGTAGGCGTCGCAATATCCTGCGCCTGAAATAAAAGCCTTGGTTCCGTTTAGCACATAGCCCTGATCGGTTTTTTCAGCCTTTGTTTTCAGTGCGGCAGCATCCGATCCCGAGCCGGGTTCTGTTAAACAATAGGCAAAGAATTTCTGCATTGAAATTGCATCGGCCAGATATTTTTTCTGCAACGCGGGGCTGGCAAATTCATCCAGCATGGCCGCGCACATATTATGAATTGACAAAAAAGCAGCCACCGAAGGGCAGGCCATCGACAGCGCCTCAAAGACTAGCGTTGCCTCCAGCCTTGACAGCCCCGCGCCGCCGTTTTCTTCTGAAACATAAAGCCCGCCAAAGCCCAGTTCGGCCAATTTGGGCCATAAATCTTTGGGAATATTACCAGCTTTTTCCCAGTCACGGGCAAATGGCGCGATGTGTTCCTGGCCAAATGCCTGTGCCATGTCAAATATCAGAGTTTGCTCTTCTGTCAGTGCAAAATCCATTGAATTCCCCTAGCTTCATTACGAATTGAACGCTTGTTTAGCTTTCAACTATTTCAAGAGTTTTGCAAGCAGGGGTCTGCTCCGGTGGCATTGCTGCATTAAGTTAGCCATTTACCAATATTGTCGGTTTTTTTTCCGAGGTTTCCCATGTCACGCCGTTCCCCTTCAGGCGTCATCGTTTTGCCTCGTCAAGTTAATGCAACAGTGCCCTATTTAGCCATGAGCGCAACTGAGCGGATGTAATAATATCCGGCTCTTGCTTCTTGCCTAAACTGAATAGTTCAGACTATAGTTGCTCGCGGTAAGGGGAATGAAATGACAAATAGCAAGGGCAAAATTAAAAAGGGCCGAAAGTATGATCAAGTGCTGGAAGGGGCGCGCGTTGTTTTTATGAAGCACGGTTTTGAAGGGGCAAGCGTTGATGACATTGCTAAAACCGCAGCCGTGTCCAAGGCAACGCTTTACAGCTATTTCCCTGATAAACGCTTATTATTTGCCGAAGTGGCCAAGGCCGAGTGCATACGTCAGGCCGATAATGCGCTGGAAATGTTTGCCCAAAGCGCGGCGCCCGAGGAAGTATTACTTGATGCCGGACAACGAATGATCGGGTTTTTCACCTCGGAATTTGGTCTGAGCATGTATCGCACCTGTGTGGCTGAATCTGGCCGGTTTCCTGAATTGGGGCAGCATTTTTATAAATCCGGCCCTCAATTGCTGCGTGAACGGCTGGTTGAGTATTTCCATGAAGCGGTTGAACAAAACCAGCTCGCCATAACAGATTTTGATCTGGCGGCCGACCAGTTTGCCGAACTGTGCAAGGCGTCGTTTTTTCCCAGTCTTTTATGCGGCGTTCAAACCTCATTTACACAAGATGAAACCGACCGGGTTTTGATTGGTGCTGTTGAAATGTTCATGGCGCGGTATGAGGCAAAATAGAAGGCATTGTTGCATTAAGTTAGCCATTCTCCGACATTATCGGTTTTTTTACGAAGGTTTACCATGCCACGCCGCTTCCCCTTCAAGCGCCGCCGTTTTTTGCCTGAGATCGACCTGCGGGTCAGTCTCACTTTAATCTGAACGTATTCACGGGCGGTTTATTTTTGGCAAAGCCATATTTGCAGCCCAGAAAATGCGCTTGATTTGCCTAAATTTTGCCCAAATTGGCGGCAACAATCAGCTTGAAACAGAAGAAACCCAAGGAGCACCCGATGAATGTAGTGCCTGGCCCCCTCGGCTTTGCCGAAATGCAGAATGCAGACCCTGATAGCAGGGCATCTGTCAGCCGCGATGAGACTTTTTGGGGCTATATTATTCGCGACAGAACCGGGGCCGGAACCTGGTCACTGATTGCAAAATCGCTGGCTGGGGTTATTGGAATTGCCTTGCTTGTCGGCGCTACCGGGTTGTGGGTTTTGGCCGGATCAATTTACACGCAGGATGTTGTTGTCTTTAAGCTGGGGCTGACGGCCGTGATGGCGCTGATTGCGGTATTATTGCTGCGATTTGCCCGCAATGGCAATAAATACGAGGTTCAGATTGATTTGAACCGTCTGGAATTACGCGAAGCCACACGCAATGATAATGGGCAGGCCAAAGTTTACAGCCGGACAAAATTCAGCAAATTTGATGCGGTTATTCTGCAACGATCAGTCAATCCGCAGCAAAAATCCCGATTACTTCTGCGCTTGCAAGAAACGTCACAAACCATTGAAGTTGCACAGGATTTTGAAATTCATCTGCTGGCTTTGAAAGACCGGTTAACCAAAGACATCATTGCTCGGAAATGTCCGGTTCAAAAAAGGCCGGCGCGTGGGTTTATGTTTAAAGGCGCCCAAGGTGTGGTTGCCCACAAAAAGGCGGCTTAGGTCAGGGATTATTGCCCCGGTTGACCCGAATCAAACATCGGCTTAATTAACTGAACAAGTGTTCAATAAGCAGCCGGAGCCAGCCATGTTTAACGCCGTAATGAATTTTGACCTTGGGGAAGATGTTAACGCTTTGCGCGATATGGTGCATCGCTGGGCGCAAGAGCGGATAAAACCGATTGCGGCCGACATTGATTTGTCCAATAATTTTCCGCATGAATTATGGGGCGAAATGGGCAAATTGGGCCTGTTGGGCGTCACTACGGGCGAAAAATATGGCGGCGCGAATATGTCCTATTTGGCCCATGTTATTGTGGTCGAGGAAATCGCGCGCGCTTCGGCCTCTGTCAGCCTGTCTTACGGCGCGCATTCGAATTTATGCGTCAACCAGATCAAGCGCAACGGCACCGAATCCCAAAAGCAGAAATTCCTGCCCAAGCTGATTTCCGGCGCGCATATCGGCGCTTTGGCGATGTCCGAGTCGGGCGCGGGATCAGACGTGGTTGGCATGAAATTACGGGCCGAAAAGAAAAACGGTTATTACAGCCTGAACGGCACCAAATTCTGGATCACCAACGGCCCCGAGGCCAACACAATCGTGGTTTACGCCAAAACCGATCCGGCGGCCGGCGCGCGCGGCATCACGGCCTTTATTGTTGAAACCGATGTGGCCGGTTTTTCCACCAGCGCACATTTTGACAAACTGGGCATGCGCGGCTCCAACACCGCCGAGCTGATTTTTGATAATGTCGAAGTGCCGTTTGAAAACGTGCTGGGCAAGGAAGGTCGGGGCGTGGCCGTGTTGATGAGCGGTCTAGATTACGAGCGCGTGGTTTTATCGGGCATCGGCACCGGCATCATGGCCGCCTGCATGGACGAGGTGATGCCTTACGTGGCCGCGCGCAAACAATTTGGCAAACCGATCGGAGATTTCCAGCTGATGCAGGCCAAAATCGCCGATATGTATACGGCCATGAATTCGGCGCGCGCCTATACTTACGAGGTCGCCAAGGCTTGTGATCGCGGCGAAGTCACGCGCCAAGATGCGGCGGCTTGTGTGCTTTATGCGAGTGAGCAGGCGATGGTGCAGGCGCATCAGGCGGTGCAGGCGATGGGCGGCACGGGGTATATGAATGACAGCACGGTTTCGCGCCTGATGCGCGATGCCAAGCTGATGGAAATCGGCGCAGGCACCAGCGAAATCAGGCGAATGCTGATTGGGCGCGAATTGATGGGGGCGATGAAATGAAGCTTGGATCGGCCGCAATTGCTGCGTCTGAAACTTTTCAGACCAACCGTAAAAACCACCTTGAAGCTTTGGATATTATCACGCAAGCAGCGGCAATTGCGGCGGCGGGCGGTGGTGCGCGACCACGCGAGCGCCATCTGTCGCGCGGTAAAATGTTGCCGCGTGAACGGGTGGCCAATTTGTTGGATCCGGGCAGTGCGTTTTTAGAAATCGGTGCCACGGCCGCGCACGGTCTTTATGACGGCGCGGCCCCCTGTGCGGGGCTGATTGCGGGTATCGGGCAGGTGCATGGCCAAGACGTGATGGTGGTTTGTAATGATGCCACGGTGAAGGGCGGCACTTATTATCCGCTGACGGTAAAGAAGCATTTGCGCGCGCAGGAAATTGCACAGGAATGTTGTTTGCCGTGTGTTTATCTGGTGGATTCTGGTGGCGCGAACCTGCCAAATCAGGACGAGGTGTTTCCAGATCGCGATCATTTCGGGCGGATTTTTTACAATCAGGCGCGGATGTCGGCCAAGGGCATCGCCCAGATCGCCGTGGTGATGGGCAGCTGCACGGCGGGCGGGGCTTATGTGCCGGCGATGTCTGATGTTTCGATTATTGTAAAAGAGCAAGGCACGATATTTCTGGCCGGCCCACCTTTGGTCAAGGCGGCCACCGGCGAGGTGGTTTCGGTTGAAGATCTGGGCGGAGGTGATGTGCACACGCGCCTGTCCGGTGTGGCCGATTATCTGGCTGAAAATGACATGCACGCGCTGGCTTTGGCGCGCCAAGCCGTGGCCAATCTGAACCGGCGAAAAGTTACGAATGTGACATGGCAAACGCCCGAGGATCCGGCCTATGATGCAGAAGAATTGCTGGGCGTGGTGCCGGCTGATCTGCGCACGCCTTATGATATTCGCGAGGTGATTGCGCGGGTGGTGGATGGCTCACGCTTTGATGAATTTAAGGCGCGGTTCGGCGAGACTTTGGTGACGGGGTTTGCGCATCTTAAGGGCTGTCCGGTGGGCATTATCGCCAATAACGGGGTGCTGTTTAGCGAGGCGGCGCAAAAGGGCGCGCATTTTGTCGAGCTGTGCAGCCAGCGCAATATCCCCTTGATTTTCCTGCAAAATATCACCGGTTTTATGGTTGGTCGCAAATATGAAAACGAAGGTATCGCGCGCCACGGGGCCAAGCTGGTGACGGCTGTGGCCACCACGAATGTGCCCAAGGTGACGATGGTTGTTGGTGGCAGTTTTGGGGCCGGAAATTACGGCATGGCCGGGCGCGCCTATCAGCCGCGTTTCATGTGGAGCTGGCCCAACAGCCGCATTGCGGTGATGGGTGGTGTGCAGGCGGCGGGGGTTTTGGCCATGGTTAAACGGGCCGCAATTGAGCGAAGCGGGGCGCAGTGGTCGCAAGCCGAGGAGGCCGCATTTAAACAACCAACGGTTGATATGTTCGAGGCGCAGAGCCATCCGCTTTATGCCAGTGCAAGGTTGTGGGATGACGGGGTGATTGACCCGCGAAAGACCCGTGATGTGCTGTTTTTAAGTTTGAAGGCTGCGTTGAATGCACCGATCGAGGAGACGAAATTTGGTGTGTTCAGGATGTGATTTCAAGCTGGGTGGAGGCCCCTTGCGGGGCCGCTTTATATCTCGTGCATGCGCACTCGGGGGGCCTGCGGCGCAGGTATTTGAAAAAAGAAGAAGGCAAAGGTTGAAATGTTTAGCAAGATATTGATCGCAAATCGCGGCGAAATTGCCTGTCGTATTATGGAAACGGCCAATTGGATGGGGGTGTCTACGGTCGCGGTTTATTCCGATGCCGATGCCGGTGCCAAACATGTGGCGATGGCCGATCAGGCCGTGCATATTGGTGGCTCGGCCCCTGCCGACAGTTATTTGCGTGGTGATGTGATTATTGCCGCGGCCATTTCCACAGGCGCGCAGGCTATTCATCCGGGTTACGGATTTTTGTCGGAAAATCCCGGTTTTGTCGAGGCTTGCGAGGCGGCGGGGCTGGTGTTTATTGGTCCCTCGGCCAGTGCGATCCGGGCGATGGGGCTGAAAGATAACGCCAAGGTTTTGATGCAAAAGGCCGGTGTGCCGGTGGTTCCGGGTTATCACGGTGCGGATCAGGATCCGGCTGTGTTGGCGCAAGAAGCCAAAAAAATAGGCTATCCGGTTTTGATCAAGGCTGTGGCCGGTGGTGGTGGCAAGGGGATGCGTTTGGTTGAGGTGCCCGCGGATTTTGCCGCAGCGCTTGCGGCGGCCAAGGCCGAGGCGTTAAACGGTTTTGGCAATGATGTGGTTTTGATTGAAAAATACATTCAGCAGCCGCGCCATATTGAAATTCAGGTGTTTGGCGATGGGCAAAAAGCCGTGCATTTATTTGAGCGCGATTGCTCGCTGCAGCGCCGCCATCAAAAGGTGATCGAGGAGGCGCCCGCACCGGATATGCCCGCGCGGGTTCGCGAGGTGATGGGGGCGGCGGCGGTGAAGGCGGCCGAGGCGATCGGCTACTCAGGGGCCGGGACGGTTGAATTTATTGTCGATGGATCGGGTGGTTTACGCGAGGACGGTTTTTGGTTTATGGAAATGAACACTCGGCTGCAGGTTGAGCATTCGGTGAGCGAAATGATCACCGGCGAGGATTTGGTGGAGTGGCAATTGCGGGTGGCTTCGGGGCAGGCGCTACCGCGATCACAAAGCGAGTTGCAGATTTACGGCCATGCCTTTGAGGCGCGGCTTTATGCCGAGGATGTCGGGGCCGGTTTTTTGCCGGCCACAGGAACCCTGACGCATCTGGATTTTCCTGACGATGCG
This sequence comes from uncultured Marinosulfonomonas sp., assembly GCA_964475715.1. Classification (GTDB taxonomy): domain Bacteria; phylum Pseudomonadota; class Alphaproteobacteria; order Rhodobacterales; family Rhodobacteraceae; genus Profundibacter. The sequence goes on from CAYYXZ010000043.1 coordinate 9,730, forward strand.
CGCGTGGATAGCGGTGTGCGGGCCGGTGATGTGATTTCGCCGTTTTATGATCCGATGATTGCAAAAATAACCGTGCATGGTGATACGCGCACCGAAGCGCTGGGGAAATTGGCGCGGGTTTTAGGCCAGACCGAGGTGGCCGGATCGGTGACCAATCTGGCATTTCTACGCGCGCTTTGTTTGCACGAAGGTTTTGGCGCAGGCCAGGTGGACACCGGCCTGATTGCGCGGGATCTGGATGATTTAATCAAAGAGCCGCAGGCCAGTGATGCGATTGTTGCGCTGGCGGCTTTGGGGGCTTTGGGGCTGGATAAAGGCGGGCAGGATGGCTTTGTTTTATGGCAGCCATTATTGCAATCTGTGCAGATGCGTATGGCTGATCGCGAGATTTTGGCCAAGGTTTCAACGCTTGGGGCAGGGCGGTTCGAGGTGACGTTGGGGCCGAATGTTTTGACGGTTCTGCACGGCGATCATTGGCTGGTTGACGGGGCGTCTGTGGTGGCCAATGTGGTGCGTTTGGGGGATGCTGTCAGTGTGTTTGCCGGTCACGGGTTTCATTTTGACATTGTGGATGCGTTGCAAAGTAAGGCCAGCCATTTTGGCGATGGCAATTTGATCGAGGCACC
>CAYYXZ010000044.1:0-10128 GCA_964475715.1 uncultured Marinosulfonomonas sp.
GCGCTAAATCTGGCCCGTTTGGGGGCTGCTGAAATGGGGCAATCCGACAGCTTCGAAACCCGCAAAGGTGATGCTTTTTCCGCGCTTGAATTGCTGGCAGAAGAGGGCAAAACATTTGACGTTGTGGTTTGTGATCCGCCGGCATTTGCCCCGAATAAACAGGCACTTGCGGCCGGAATGCGTGCCTATGAACGCATTGCGCGGCTGGCAGCACCTTTGGTGGCCAAGGGCGGTTATCTGGGTTTGTGTTCGTGCAGCCATGCGGCCGATTTAACCACGTTTCGCAACGCGTCTGCGCGTGGAATTGGCCGTGCGGGGCGACGCGGGGTTCAGGTTTATTCGGGCGGGGCAGGGGCGGATCATCCGCTGTTGGCGCAACTGGCCCAAAGCGGTTATTTAAAGGCGCTGTTTTTCCGGCTGGATTAATGCGGGTTCTGATTGACGCTTGCGTTTTATACCCCACGGTGATGCGTGAAATATTGCTGGGCGTGGCCGATGCGGGGCTGTTTACGCCGCTCTGGTCGACGCGGATATTGGAAGAATGGGCCCGTGCTGCGGCGCGATTGGGCGATGGACAAGAAGATGTGGCGCGCGGCGAGATTGCTTTGTTGCGCGCAAAATGGCCGGATGGTGAAATTAGCTATTCGTCTGATTTGGAAGCCAGCTTGCAGTTGCCCGATAAAAATGACCGCCATGTTCTGGCCGCGGCGATTTCGGGGCAGGCCGATATTTTGCTAACCGCGAATTTAAAAGATTTTCCGACCAGAATTTTAACAGGACACGGTGTTGTCCGGCGTGATCCCGATGGTTTTCTGCGCGAAATATTTGATGAAAATCAACAGGTTGTCGGGCGTGTCGCCAAAGACGTTCACCGCGTTGCCGAACAATTATCCGGGCAGGCGTGGGATATGCGCAAGCTGATGAAAAAGGCCCGTTTGCCGCGTTTGGGCAAGGCTTTGGCGGGCTGATTACTCCAATGTTCCCCAGCGTTTTTCCAGCACTTCGATGGCCTTGATCCGGTCCTTGGTTTTGGGATGGCTCATCATCCAGGCCGGGGCTTTGCCGCCGCGTGACTGGGTCAGATCCTCAAGTTTTAGAAATAATGATTTCTGAGCGCCGGTGCCGATGCCCGATTTGGTTAGCAACGCCGAGGCATAGGCGTCGGCCTCGTATTCATCTTTGCGCGAAAGCCGCGCGGCCAATAATGTGGTGATAAAACCGGCAATATAATGGCCGATGAATGGAACAAACCGCGAAATTATCATGCCCATGGCGGTGCGCAAAGCGTTCTGGCCGGAAAAATCTATCATTCGGCGGCGTGAATGGCCCAACGCCACATGGCCCAATTCATGGGCAATCACGCTGGCGATTTCAGCGTCGCTAACCTCGCCTGTGCGGTATTTTTCGTAAAAACCCCGGGTGATAAAAATGCGCCCGTCCGGTGCGGCCAGCCCGTTTACCGGATCAATTTCGTAAATATGCACCTTGATGCGCTTAATTTCCAAGGAGGCCGCCATCTGGTCACAAAGCCGCTTCAGCTTGGCATCGGCCAGTTCGGTCGATTTCGCATCCAGCTCACGCGCGGTTCGCCAAGCGGAAAACCGGTACATGAAATAGCCGTAAAGCACAGCCAGCAATATTGGGGCGAAACGAAGCATGCCATACATATGGGGCAGGCCGGCGGCTGTGGCAATGGTTTTGAGCCGTGACAATCCGGTTTTAACTGTTGCAAAACCTGATACTGTTATATCTTGAAAAATCCAGACAGGACTGCGCAACATGACTTCTTTATTTGGCGATGTATTTACCGAAATGGCCGTGCTGCTGTTTTTTGCAGCCGTGATTGGCGCAATCGGAATTCGGATGCGACAGCCATTGATCGTTGCGTTTATTGCTGTGGGTATTTTGGTTGGGCCGTCTGTTTTCGGTTGGGTTTCGGCCAATGATCAGGTTGATTTGCTGGCCAAAATGGGCATTGCGCTGCTGCTTTTTGTGGTTGGTCTAAAACTGGATATGCAGATCATTCGCAGCATGGGTCTGGTGGCGCTGGCAACGGGGATGGGGCAGGTTATTTTCACTTCGGTGTTTGGTTTTGCCATTGCCACGGCCCTTGGAATGGAGCCGATGGCCGCGCTTTATGTTGCCGTGGCGCTGACGTTTTCCAGCACGATTATCATTGTGAAGCTGCTGTCGGATAAACGCGAAATTGATGATCTGCACGGGCGCATTGCCATCGGATTTCTGATTGTTCAGGATATTGTGGTGGTGTTGGTGATGATTGCACTGACGGCTTCTGGTGCGGGCGAGGCTGGAAATCTGGGTTGGCAAACGGCCATGGTTTTGGCCAAAGGTGTTGGCTTTATTTTGGCAATCGGGCTGTTGATGCGCTATGTTTTAACGCCGCTGTTTCACAGATTGGCCCGCTCGCCCGAATTGCTGATTCTGTCTGCCATTGCCTGGGCGTTGGCGCTGGGGGCTGTAGGAATGCAGCTTGGCTTTAGCAAAGAGGTTGGCGCGTTTTTGGCCGGTGTTTCGCTGGCCTCGACCCCGTACCGCGAAACCATTGGCGCGCGTCTGGTTAGCTTGCGTGATTTTTTACTACTGTTTTTCTTTATCGACCTTGGCGCGGGGCTGGATCTGTCGACTCTTGGCGCTCAAGTGGTCCCTGCGATTTTACTTTCGCTCTTTGTTTTAATCGGCAACCCATTGATTGTTATGACTATTCTTGGCCTGATGGGCTATCGTAAACGCACCGGTTTTCTGGCCGGTCTGACCGTGGCGCAAATCAGCGAATTCTCGTTAATCATGGCCGCACTTGGTCTGGGGTTGGGGCATATTGATACGCAAACCATGGGCCTGATTACGCTGGTTGGCCTGATAACGATCAGCGTTTCGACATATATGATTCTGTATTCGCATCCGTTATATGAATGGGTTTCGCCGTGGTTAAGCCTGTTTGAGCGCAAAATCCCTTATCGTGAGCAAGCGGGCGAGGACGGTGGTAAAGCAACGGATGCCGATGTTATTTTGTTTGGTCTTGGCCGTTTTGGCAGTCGGGTTTTGGTCGAATTACAACAGCGTGGCCACCGGGTGCTTTGCGTGGATTTTGACCCGGATTTGCTGCGCCGAAATGGTGGCTCTGAGGCCATGATGCGTTACGGTGATGCCGAGGATCCCGAATTTTTGTTATCACTGCCTTTGCTGCGCTCAAAGCTGGTTTTAAGCACGATTGTGGATACAAACATCAATCTGACCTTGTTGCACGGCCTGCGCGATTACGGCTATAAAGGCCAGATTGCAGTCACCAGCCATGCGGCAAAAAATGTTGAAAAATTAAAACAGGCCGGTGCCGATCAGGTTCTGATCCCCTACACCGATGCCGCAAGCGAGGCCGTGGATAAGCTGTTTCCCCCTGAAATCAAGTCAGGGTCCGCATCCCGCGACTGATCCCTTCCAGCGTCATTGGCACCATCGTATTTTCAAATATTTCGCGAATCATGCCAACAGACCGGGTGTAGCCCCACTGGTTTTCGGGCAGCGGATTAATCCACAGATTGGTCGGCCATTGCGCGCGTGCCCGGCGCAGCCAGACCTCGCCGGTTTCTTCGTTCCAATGCTCATTTGCACCACCGCGATAGGCGATTTCGTAAGGTGACATCGCGGCATCGCCAACAAAAATGCATTTGTAATCCGAGCCGAAGGTGCGCAAAACTTCATTCGTTGGAATTTGGGCATTCCAGCGCCGTGCATTATCTTTCCAGACCCCCTCGTAAAGACAATTATGGAAATAAAAATACTCCATGTGCTTGAATTCGGCACGGGCGGCGGAAAACAATTCCTCGACCAATTTAATATGCGGATCCATCGAGCCGCCAACATCTAAAAACAACAACACCTTAACCGCATTGCGCCGCTCGGGGCGGGTTTTGACATCAAGATAACCGTTCTCGGCGGTGGCGCGGATGGTGCCGTCCAAATCCAGCTCTTCATGCGCCCCGTCGCGGGCCCAGTTGCGCAGGCGTTTTAGCGCGATTTTAATGTTGCGGGTGCCCAATTCAACTGAATCATCCAGATTGCGAAACTCGCGTTTATCCCAAACCTTAACCGCACGCCGGTGGCGCGATTTGTCCTGTCCGATGCGCACACCTTCGGGATTATAGCCAAAAGCGCCAAAAGGCGAGGTGCCGGCCGTGCCAATCCATTTTGAGCCGCCCTGATGGCGTTTCTGCTGCTCTTTCAGGCGTTCTTTCAATGTTTCCATCAGCTTATCAAAGCCGCCTAATGCATCTATTTCGGCCTTTTCCTCGGCGGAAAGATGCTTTTCAGCCATCTTTTCCAACCAATCCGCCGGAATATCGACAGCCTCAAGCACCTGCTCGGGGCTGATATGTTCCAGCCCTTTGAATGTGCTAGAAAAGGCGCGATCAAAGCGGTCAAGATAGCGCTCGTCTTTCACCATCGAGGTGCGGGCCAGATAATAAAACCCTTCAATATCATAGGTTACCAGCCCGCGCTTCATCCCCTCAAGAAAGCTGAGGAATTCGCGCATCGAAACCGGAACCCGGGCAGCGCGCAGATTTTCAAAAAAACGAAGAAACATTCAACTACCCCGGGCTGTTAAGGTTAAATAACCATAGGCGATAAATGCAAAAACGCCGGCATAAACCACCACATAAGCAATGACATAACGCAAAACGGGCCGGAATTTCAACGCGCTAAATGCACCCAGAGCCGCGCCGAAAATAGCGGCGTAATAAATCAGCATTGCAAGCCTCACAAATGTTGCGCACGCCGCATTGGTGCGAGTGCTTTGATTTCGGCAAGCCGGTTTAGAACGGCCCTGTCAGAGCCAAATCCGTAGCGCGCCCAACCAAGGCCTTCAAGGCGCACGGCGTGGGCCTCCGAAGCATGCCCGCTCAGCTCCAACGCTTGGGCTTTGATCATCATAAATGTGGCCAAAAGGGCTGCGTTTTGCGAATTGGCGATGGCGGGCAGGTTGTCATTGGCAAGTTTCAGCACGGTTTGGGCATCGCCTGCGGCCAGCGCAAAGGCCGAAAGCTGCATCGCAACGTGGGCGGCATGAATGCGGGTGTCGGGTGCCGATTTGTAAACTATGCCGGAATGAAGAAATGCGTTCAGTGCGGCATCATTTTTTGACAACAGCGACAAACGGCCAAGCGCATAAAGACTAAACCCAAGACGCGGCCCGCGCCAGCCCTGGGCATTGGCGATTTCAACGGCGCGGATGGCGGCATCCCGGCGATTTCCAGAGCCTGTTTTGGCACCCAGAGCGGTCTCGATTGCATTGATCCAGCTGCGTGGCGTGGGGCTGGATCGGGGGGTGTTTGGCCGCGTCTGGCCGCGCGGATTAAGGCGGGCCAAAATTTGGGGCAGGGCGTTTTCGGCCTGTGCGCGGCGCATGCCATTGTGCATTTGGGGCGCGTAATATGTGCGCAAAATCAGCATATCAAAACCGGTCAGAACGGTGTGAAAATTATCATCGTTAAACACGCTGTCGGGCAAACGATACAGATCATTTAGCGGCCCCAGGGCTTGGGCCAGTTCCTCGTGCAAACAGTCGCGAATTTCTTGCGGGCTAACGTCGTAGGGCAGAAAAATCGTGATGTGTTCGCGGTGCTGAAGGTTAATCCAGCTGGTTGCGCTGCTGTGGCGCATGCGGTGGTATTGTTGCCAGCTTGAAACATTTGGCACCACAAAACAGGCCGCATTTGGCACATGGCGTTGCAATCGGGCTTGCGAAATTGCCTCGATTGTGATGTTGGCCGGCGCATCTTTTTGGGCGCGGTGGATGTTTATGCCAGCTTCGGTTTTTAGGCGTTTTAACAATTTGTCCAGATCAAAAAACAGGCTGGGCGGTGGTTTTCCGGTTACCCGCAGACTGATCGGCCCTTCAAAGCGCGTCATGAAGGGCAGGTTTTTGCCGCTTTCCATTGTAAAGGAAAGATCCAGAAAATCGCGCGCAATTTCATGATTGCTACGGGTTGGTAAATCTATACGGGCAGCTTTGAAATGTTTCATCGGCGGCAGATCGACTGTGGGCATTGCGGCGCGCTCAACGGACATTTTATTGGTCGGGCTGCCCGGAGCACAAGCCGAAAGGCCAAGGCCAAATAACAAGATAAGAATGCGCATAGTTTGCCTTTGATGTTTACCGGCGGATTGTAGCCAGTTTTGAGGGGGTCTGCATAGTTTATTGTGCTGTGGCCGATTAAATTTCGTCGGCTTGATATTGGGCCATATCGGGCATAGATTACATTCAGGCGATGTTTTGTGGAGACGCAAAACTCGTCCTGCTGTTAGGAGATAAATATGTTGAAAATATTTGCGACAAGCGCTGCGTTTTTTGTTGTGGCTGTAAATCCAGCGGCTGCCTGCATCGGTTTTGACGATAACACCGATACGTTTTCAAGCACCTGCGCCAGCAAGCATTATATCGAATACGCCACCGTCGGGGGCGGCTGTTTCACCGATACGCGTGGCGCGTTAACCTTGGAGCCGGGACAGACGGCGCGTGATCCGAAATTGTCGCAATCCTGTGGTTCGGACGGCAAATGGTGGGTGCAATACGGCTGGTGCGATTATGCGCAATGGAAAAGCGGCCAATGCAAGCCCGAATTTTAGCGCTGCCCCCGCGCCATAAAGGCCAGACGCTCGAATAAATGCACGTCTTGCTCGTTTTTCAACAACGCGCCGTGCAATTTGGGCAGCGCGTTTGTGCCGCTGCGCTTTAAATCCTCGGCGCTTAAATCTTCGGCCAGCAGCAGTTTAAGCCAATCCAGCACTTCGCTGGTGGACGGTTTTTTCTTTAGCCCGGATGTTTCACGCAATTCGTAAAACTGGGTCAGGGCGGTGGTGAGCAAGGCTTCTTTCAGGCCGGGGTGATGCACCTCGACGATTTTTTTCATCGTTTCCATATCGGGAAACCTGATGTAGTGGAAAAAACAGCGGCGCAAAAAGGCATCTGGCAGCTCTTTTTCATTATTGGAAGTAATAATCACGATGGGGCGGATTTTGGCGGCCACAACTTGACCGGTTTCGTAAACATGAAACTCCATTTTATCCAGCTCTTGCAGCAGATCATTGGGAAATTCGATATCGGCCTTGTCAATTTCGTCAATCAACAGCACGGTTTTTTCCGTGGCCGTGAACGCCTGCCAAAGCTTGCCTTTTCTGATGTAATTGCCCACATCATGCACCCGCTCATCCCCCAGCTGGCTGTCGCGAAGCCGGCTGACCGCGTCATATTCATAAAGGCCCTGCTGGGCGCGGGTGGTGGATTTTATGTGCCATTCGATCATCGGCAGATCCAGTGCGCTAGCCACTTGGCGGGCCAGCTCGGTTTTGCCGGTGCCAGGTTCGCCCTTGACCAAAAGCGGGCGTTCAAGCGTTACGGCGGCATTTACCGCAACGCTCAGATCGTCAGTGGCAATATATGTGTCGGTCGAGTCGAATTTCATCGTGGTTTTCTTCCGGTGTTTAGCGGTTGATTTCATCGCCTTCCTAACGGTTCAAGACGTTTTCAGCAAGCCGGTGCAATTGCTGTACGATTTTGCGCGTTTTCTGCCCGAATGGGCGTGACAAAAGGGCGCGATTGCACTAGAGCAGCCACAGTTGAGAGTTCTGATAGGGTGTAGGATGCGAGATTCGACGATTAAAGAACTGCCAAAGAACTGCAAGGGGAGGGTGGTATGAAAGCCGAAATTTTCTTACCGGATGAGTATAGCCCGGCTGAGAATGAGCCGTTTATGAACCTGCGCCAGCTAGAGTATTTCCGACGCAAATTGATAAACTGGAAAGATGATCTGGTTTCGGATGGCAAGGGCACGATCGAGTTGCTGCAGGATGGAACCCGAAACATCCCCGATGTGGCCGATCGCGCCAGCGAAGAAACCGACCGTGCGCTGGAATTGCGCACCCGGGATCGGCAGCGCAAACTGGTGGGAAAAATTGATCAGGCTTTGCGCCGGATCGATGAGGGTGAATTTGGCTACTGCTCAGAAACCGGCGATCCGATTTCGTTGAAACGGCTGGATGCGCGTCCGATTGCAACGATGTCTCTGGAGGCACAGGAACGTCACGAGCGGCGCGAAAAAGTGCACAGAGATAATTGAGTTATGACTGAAAGATGATTGTTTCATGACGGTTTGGGTGTTTTATTTGAGGCAAATCAAATAGATCTGTAGATAAATAGAATATGGAACACCAATGCAGTGATGTTTTGGTGTTTTTTATTGGGATGATGAAAATGGCATTGGAAGGCAAAAAAGTAACAGTTGTTGGTGGCGGGATTGGCGGTCTTGCTGTGGCCGCGGCCATGGCGCAGCGCGGCGCGCAGGTTACGGTGCTTGAGCAGTCCGATGAAATCACCGAAGTGGGCGCGGGCCTGCAAATTGGTCCAAACGGTTTTGCGGTTTTGCGCAGCATCGGGGCGGGTGATGCGCTGGCGGCCAAATCGGTGCGCGCCACCGGGGTTAGCCTGCTGGACGGGGTTAGCGGCAAGCCGGTGTTTGGGCTGGATTTTCAGCATTTCAAGGCGGATCAGTTGTATTATCTGGTGCACCGTGCTGATTTGGTTGATGTGTTGGCCGATACTGCGCGTGCGGCCGGGGTGGAAATCAGGTTGTCACAACGCCTTGATTCTGTGAGTTTTAACGGGGATTGTGTTCAGCTGAACATGGCCGATGAAACGGTTCAGGAACCTGAGCTGTTTGTTTGTGCCAGCGGTTTGCATTCAAAATTGCGTCTGGTGATCAATGGTAAACGCGAGCCGTTTTTTACCAAACAGGTGGCGTGGCGCACGGTGGTGCCGGCTTTGGGCGATGAGCCTGCGTTGGCGCGGATATTTATGGGCGATGGCAAACATCTGGTTACCTATCCGTTGCGCGGTGGCGAGATGCTGAATATTGTCGCGGTTCAGGAACGTAATATCTGGGCCGACGAGGGCTGGAATTTCAAAGCGGATCCCGCCGAGCTGCGGGGTGTTTTCAGCGATTATTGTGCCGAAGTGCAAGCGTTGCTTTCACGTGTCGACGAGGTTTATTTGTGGGGTCTGTTCCGGCATCCTGTTGCGCAAAGCTGGCATCGGGGCAATGCGGCAATTTTGGGGGATGCTGCGCATCCGACCCTGCCGTTTATGGCCCAGGGTGCGGTGATGGCGCTGGAAGATGCCTGGGTGTTGGCCGATGCGCTTGATAAAATGGACGGCGTGGATGACGGGTTAAGTTCGTATCAGCTGCGCCGCCGTCAGCGGGCCAGCGATGTGGTCGAGGCTGCCAATCGCAATGGCCGCAATTATCATATCGCGCCCGGCCCCAAACGCGTTTTGGCCCACGCGGCTTTGCGGTTGGGCAGCAGATTGGCCCCGTCGCTTGCGCTAAAGAAATTTGACTGGATTTACGGCTACGATGTAACCAAAGAAACCTGATTCGGGATTTCCCGGTCCTTATGTTGATAAAACCACGGGTTTTTTCAACGCATGGGTTTCTTGCTTTTTCAAACAGCTGCGCGCCGTTAACAGGGTGCGGGATTTTAAAGCCAGCTCGGGGAAAATCGTAAGAATTTCCTCTCGGGTTTTGCGGGCCATTTTGTTTAAAATTCGCGGCGCGGGATGAAAGCTTTCGCAGGCCAGACCATTGGCAAAAATCACCTCGTGTTGATCAAATAATATATGGACATATGTCAGCGGGGCGGTTTGCCGTGTGCGGATGATATTTTTGTTGTCAACCAGCCCGATGGCCGGCGAAAATGCCTCGCAATGGCCGAAATTCAACTCAAGTTCGGCACCGGTTAGGCAAAACCGGTGCTGGGGCGAGATCATCAGATCGCGATGCGGATAACCATGGCCAAAACTATGGGCGCGGATCAGCACCGGATGCAGATTCTGGCGAATGCGCTTGCGAGCTGAAACCTGACTGCGGCCCACCCAGCGCACAGTTTGCACACCATTATCGGCGGTCACAACCTTGTCGCCAACCTTAATCAGACCGGCGGGAATTTCTCCATCCGGGGTAAGAATCATGCTTGACAGAGTAAAACAGATGGATTCGTCATCGTCATCGTCATCGTCATCGTCATCGTCATCGTCATCGTCATCGTCATCGTCATCGT
>CAYYXZ010000045.1:0-10087 GCA_964475715.1 uncultured Marinosulfonomonas sp.
TTACGGCTTTGGTATTTGCCGGTTTGCTTGCGGCTTGTCAGCCGGCGCAACCCGTAGAGCAGGGGCCGTTTATGCCCGAATATCTGGGCATAAAAACCCGTCTTCTGGATGGGGGGTTGGTGAATTTCTTTGTTGCAATGCGCGGGGCGCGCGGACCCCAAGATGTGGCCGATTATGCCAGATGTGCGGCCGCGCAATACGCGTTGATTCGCGGTTATGGCTTTGCGCGTCATGTGCGCACAACGATTGACGAACAGGGCGGGATCTGGAGCGGGGATTCTGTTTACACGATTTCAGACTCGTTGCCCCGCGGTTTAAAAACGATAGACGCAGAAGTCACGGTCGCGCAATGCATCGAAAACAAGATACCCAGGATCTAAAAAATGTGGGCTGAATTTTTCACAACCCCGTTGGGGGTATTTGCAATTATCGTTGCACAAGTGCTTGCGCTCATTGCATTTATCATGGTTTCAGTGATGTTTTTGGTTTGGGGGGATCGTAAAGTTTGGGCGGCTGTGCAAATGCGCAAAGGGCCAAATATGGTCGGGGCTTACGGCCTGTTGCAATCGCTGGCCGATGGGCTGAAATATCTGCTGAAAGAAATCATCGTGCCTGCCGGTGCCGACAAGCCGCTGTTTTTTATAGCACCGATGATCGCTTTTGTTGCCTCGATGCTGGCCTGGGCGGTGTTGCCGTTTAACGATGGCTGGGTTCTGGCCGATCTGAATGTGGCGGTTTTATATATTTTCGCCATTGGCGGGCTTGGGGTTTACGGCGTGATTATCGGCGGTTGGGCCAGCAATTCGAAATATCCGTTTCTGGGCGCGATGCGATCGGCGGCGCAAATGATTTCCTATCAGGTCAGCATCGGTTTGATCCTGATCGGGATCATCATTTCCACCGGCAGCATGAATTTTGGTGATATCGTGCGCGCGCAAGATGGCGATTACGGATTTTTCAACTGGTATTGGTTGCCGCATTTCCCGATGGTTTTTCTATTTTTTATCAGCGCCTTGGCTGCAACAAACCGCCCCCCGTTCGATTTGCCTGAAGCAGAATCCGAACTGGTTGCCGGCTATCAGGTTGAATATTCCTCGACTATGTTCTTGCTTTATATGGCCGGCGAATATCTGGCAATTTTCTTGATGTGTGGCCTGATTACCGTGCTGTTTTTTGGCGGCTGGTTGTCACCGATCCCGGGCCTTGCCGATGGCGTGTTCTGGATGGTTGGCAAGATGGTATTTTTCTTTTTTCTGTTTGCAATGGTCAAGGCCATCACGCCGCGTTACCGTTACGATCAACTTATGCGCATCGGCTGGAAAGTGTTTTTACCGATGTCTCTGGCTTGGGTCGTGTTTGTCGCCTTCATGGCACGTTTTGAAACTTTCGGCGGGCTTTACGTTCGCTGGGACATGTTGGGAGGTTAGGCAGATGCCATTTGATTATGTTCGCGCGGCCAAATATTTCCTGTTGGTGGATTATATCAAGGGGTTCAGGCTGGGCTTTAAATATTTCTTTGCACCCAAAGTCACCTTGAATTATCCGCATGAAAAAACCCCGCTTAGCCCGCGTTTTCGGGGTGAACATGCCTTGCGCCGTTATGCCAACGGTAAAGAGCGCTGCATTGGCTGTAAATTATGCGAGGTAATTTGCCCCGCGCAAGCCATCACAATTGAGGTCGAGCCGCGCGATGATGGCTCACGGCGCACCACGCGTTACGACATCGACATGACCAAATGCATCTATTGCGGCTATTGCCAAGAGGCCTGCCCGGTGGATGCAATCGTTGAAGGCCCGAATTTTGAATTTGCCACCGAAACCCGCCAAGAGCTGTTTTACGACAAGGCCAAATTACTGGACAACGGTGATCGCTGGGAAACCGAGATTGCACGCAACCTTGAAGCAGATGCGCCTTACCGGTAAGCTCGCCTGATACTTGAAGAGGACGAAAAAAATGGGTGTGGCGGTTTTCGCATTTTACATCTTTGCCAGCTGCACCGTGATCGGCGGGCTTTTCACGGTGATTTCAAAAAATCCGGTGCATTCGGTGATGTGGCTGATTTTGACATTTCTGTCGACGGCCGGTTTATTCGTGCTGCTGGGGGCCGAATTTGTCGCCATGTTGTTGATCATTGTTTACGTTGGTGCGGTGGCTGTGCTGTTTCTCTTTGTGGTGATGATGGTCGATGTGGATTCTGTCGGATCGCGCGATAAAATGGCGAAATACCTGCCGATGGCGCTGTTGATCGGGGTGGTTTTGCTGATTCAGTTGGGCTTGGTTTTCGGGGTTTGGCAGGTGTCGGATAACGCCTTGGCCGTGCGCGCCGCTGCGGTGCCCGACATGAATAAAATCCATAATACGCAAGCCTTGGGGCTGATTATTTATGACCAGTATATTTACCAGTTTCAGATTTCGGGCCTGATCCTGCTGGTGGCGATGCTTGGCGCGATTGTGCTGACTTTGCGCCACCGCACCGGAATCAAGCGCCAGAATGTGGTGGAACAAATGCACCGCGACCCGGCCAAAACCATGAAAACCGTCAACGTAAAACCGGGGCGGGGGTTATACAATGATCGCAATTGAGCATTATTTAGCCGTTAGTGGCACCCTGTTTGTGATCGGGATTTTCGGCATTTTTCTTAACCGTAAAAACGTTATCGTCATTTTGATGTCGATCCAGCTGATGTTGCTGGCCGTGATCATAAATCTGGTGGCATTTTCATCGTTTTCGGGCGATTTGGTCGGTCAGGTGTTTAGTATATTTGTGCTGAGCGTTGCGGCGGCCCAAGCCGCGATTGGTTTGGCGATTCTTGTATGTTTTTACCGCAACCGTGGCACGATTGACGTTGAAGATGTCAATGTGATGAAAGGTTAGGGCGATGGTCCAGACAATATTATTTGCACCGCTGATCGCCGCGCTGATCGCTGGTTTTGGCTGGCGGATTATTGGCGAGCGGGCCGCGCAGATCATCACAACCGGGGTGCTGTTTTTAATCGCCATCCTTAGCTGGGTGGTGTTTTTAACTTTTGACGGTGAATTGCAACAGCTCCACCTTTTGCGTTTTATCGAAAGCGGCACATTGTCCACCGACTGGAGCATCCGGCTGGATCGTTTGACCACGATTATGCTGGTGGTAATTACAAGCGTTTCCAGCCTCGTGCATCTTTACAGCTTTGGCTACATGGCCAATGATCCGCAGTTCAAAGAGGGCGAAAGTTACAAGCCTCGGTTCTTTGCGTATCTTTCATTTCTCAGCTTTTCGATGCTGCTTTTGGTGACGGCCGATAATCTGGTGCAGATGTTTGTCGGCTGGCAGGGCGTGGGCGTTGCCAGCTATCTTTTGATCGGGTTTTATTACCGCAAACCTTCGGCCGGGGCGGCCGCGATCAAGGCGTTTGTGGTTAATCGTGTCGGTGATCTCGGCTTTGCCTTGGGTATTTTTGGGCTGTTTTATTTGACCGACAGTGTCAATCTGGATGATATTTTTGCCGCCGCACCGCAGCTGGCACAAACCCGGCTGCATTTCTTGTGGACCGATTGGAACGCCGCTAACCTGTTGGCATTATTGTTATTTGTCGGCGCGATGGGGAAATCATCCCAATTATTTCTGCATGTTTGGCTGCCCGATTCGGTGCAAGGCCCGACGCCGGTGTCGGCCCTGATCCATGCCGCGACCATGGTAACGGCGGGCGTATTTCTGATGGTGCGCATGTCGCCGTTGCTGGAATACGCGCCCGGGACCATGACATTTATCGTCATCATCGGCGCAACTACCGCGGTTTTTGCCGCCAGCGTGGCGCTGGTGCAAAACGATATCAAACAGGTGATCGCCTATTCAACCTGTAGCCAGCTGGGCTACATGTTTGTGGCCGTCGGCATCGGGGCGTATTCGGTCGCCATGTTCCATTTGTTCACCCACGCCTTTTTCAAGGCGCTGTTGTTTTTGGGGGCCGGATCGGTGATCAATGCCATGCACCGCGAACAGGACATGCGAAAATACGGGGCTTTGCGCAAAAAAATACCGCTGACTTATTACGCCATGCTGCTTGGCACGTTGGCCATCACCGGTGTGGGAATTCCGCTGACGTATTATGGTTTGGGCGGTTTTTTGTCCAAAGGCGCGATTATTGAAAGCACTTTTGGTGCCCACACGCAGGTCGGAACCTATGCTTTTTGGCTGTTGGTGATGGGCGCATTCATGACCAGTTTTTACAGCTGGCGCTTGATGTTCATGACGTTTTCTGGCAAGGCGCGCGGCGATAAAAAGCTGCATAAACAGGCGCGCGAAAGCCGGCTGGTGATGTTATTGCCTTTGGGCGTTCTGGGGCTGGGGGCGGCGTTTGCCGGTATGATTTGGCTGGGTGCGACTTTTATGCAGCCTGATAATCATCTGCTGGACAACGCGCATCATGTGCCGAAATGGGTCAGGCTGTCGCCGTTTATTGCCATGATTCTGGGGCTGTCTCTGGCATGGTGGTTTTATATCGTTAACCCGAAATTGCCGCAAAAACTGGCCAAAGCGCTGCCTTGGGTTCACCGGTTTTTCCTGAATAAATGGTATTTCGATGCGCTATACGAGCGGATTTTCATTCGCCCCGTCATGTGGCTGGGGCGGTTTTTGTGGAAAACCGGAGATGGCAAAGTGATTGACGGCGCCGTTAACGGGCTGGCGCTGGGTATTATTCCGTTTTTCACCAAACTGGCGGGCCGGATGCAGAACGGATATATTTTCACCTATGCCTTTGCGATGCTGATCGGGGTGGTGGTTTTGCTTGGCTTTGTGATGCTTGGCGGGGGTGCGCGTTAATGGATAATCTGCTTTCGGTTGTAACATTTATTCCCGCACTTGCCGCGCTGATTTTAGCGGTGTTTTTGCGTGGCGACGGCCCTGCCGCGCAAAAAAATGCCAAATGGCTGGCCTTTCTGGCCACCATGGCCACCTTTATTTTGTCGCTTTTTATTATCACCGGATTTGATCCTGCCTACACCGGTTTTCAGTTCGTTGAAGAACGCGACTGGATTATGGGGCTACAATATAAAATGGGCGTTGATGGCATTTCGGTGTTGTTTGTGATGCTGACAACGTTTTTGATGCCAATCACCATTGCCGCCTGTTGGGGCATCACGCACCGCGTTAAGGAATATATGATCGCGCTTTTGCTGCTGGAAACCTTGATGCTGGGCGTGTTTATGGCGCTGGATCTGGTGCTGTTTTTTCTGTTTTTCGAGGCCGGCCTAATTCCGATGTTTTTGATTATCGGCATCTGGGGCGCAAAAGACCGGATTTACGCAGCCTTTAAATTTTTCCTTTATAGCTTGCTTGGATCGGTCTTGATGCTGGTTGCGATTATTGTGATGTATCGCAATGCCGGCAGCATGGATATCCCGACTTTGATGAACCACCAGTTTGCCACCGATACCATCACAGTGCTGGGTTTTGGCGTGATTGGCGGCTTGCAGACCATGCTTTGGTTGGCGTTTTTTGTCAGTTTTGCGGTGAAAATGCCGATCTGGCCGTTGCATACTTGGCTGCCCGATGCCCATGCGCAGGCGCCCACGGCAGGCTCGGTTGTGTTGGCCGCAGTGCTGTTAAAAATGGGAGGCTACGGGTTTTTGCGCTTTAACATCCCGATGTTTCCGGCCGGATCCGAGCTAATGGCGCCGTTGGTTTTATGGCTTTCGGTGATTGCGATTATCTATGCCTCCTTGGTGGCGATGGTGCAATCGGACATGAAAAAGCTGATCGCTTACGCGTCGATCGCCCAGATGGGTTATGTGACCATGGGCATTTTTTCGCTAAACCAACAGGGCATTGACGGCGCTATTTTCCAGATGATCAGCCACGGCTTTATTTCAGCGGCGCTGTTTTTATGCATCGGAGTGATCTACGACCGGATGCAGACCCGCGAAATTAATGCCTACGGCGGGCTGGCGGTAAGGATGCCGCAATATGCGGTGATATTTATGTTTTTCACCATGGCCAGTGTCGGCTTGCCGGGCACCTCGGGCTTTGTTGGTCAATTTCTGACGCTGGTTGGTGCCTTTAAGGCCAACACCTGGGTCGCGCTATTTGCCACAGCGGGCCTGATCCTGTCGGCGTCCTATGCGCTGTGGCTTTACCGGCGCGTGGTGTTTGGTGATCTGATTAAAGAAAGCTTGAAATCCATCACCAACATGAATGCGCGCGAAAAAGCCATCTTTGCGCCGCTGGTCTTTATGACGCTGTTATTGGGGGTCTATCCGGCACTGGTTCTGGATCTGATTGGCCCGTCCGTGGCGGCATTGCTTGAAAATTACCACACAGCAATGCCGATAGCCGACAGCGCCAGATTCGGGGGGCCGTGATATGTTAACTGGCGATATCAACACGGTCCTGCCTGAAATTGTGCTGGCTGTTTTTGCGATGGCGGCGCTGATGTTTGGGGTTTTTACATCCAAAGACAAGGCCGCGCCGCAGATACTGTGGGCCACATCTGCGTTGATGCTGGCGCTGGCGTTCTGGATCGCAATGTCACCGGCGGGGGTTAGAACCGCCTTTAACGGCGCCTTTATCGACGATAGTTTTGCGCGTTTTTCCAAGGTGACAATCTTGCTATCGGCAGCGGCCGTTTTGCTGATGGGGCAGGATTACATGCAGCAGCGCCGTTTGTTAAGATTTGAATTTCCGATATTGGTAAGCCTGTCTGTGGTTGGCATGATGATGATGGTTTCGGCCGGTGATTTGATCGCGCTTTACATGGGGTTAGAGCTACAATCACTGGCGCTTTATGTGATTGCGTCGCTGAACCGTGACAGCCCCAGATCCACCGAGGCAGGCCTGAAATATTTCGTTTTGGGCGCGCTTGGCTCGGGGATTTTGCTTTACGGAGCCTCGTTGATTTACGGCTTTGCCGGCACCACGGTGTTTAGCGACATCATGGTATCGACTGAGGGCCAGATCCCGCTGGGCCTGTTGTTTGGCTTGACTTTGGTGATTATCGGCTTGGCGTTCAAGGTGTCGGCCGTGCCGTTTCATATGTGGACACCGGATGTTTATCAGGGCGCGCCAACCGCCGTGGCCGCATTTTTTGCCACCGCCCCGAAAATGGCGGCGATGGCGCTGTTTGCCCGCGTGCTGCATGATGCGTTTGGCATGGCTGTGGCCGATTGGAGCCAAATCATCGCCTTGCTGGCTATCGCATCGATGCTTTTGGGCGCGATTGCTGCGATCGGGCAGACAAATATCAAACGCATGATGGCCTATTCGTCAATTTCGCATATGGGTTTTGCGCTGATCGGGTTGGCCTCGGGCACGGTGTTTGGCGTGCAGGCGATGCTGGTTTATATGGCGGTTTATATTGCGATGAATATCGGTGTGTTTGCCTTTATTATCTCCATGGAAAAAGATGGCAGACCGGTCACCGATATTTCAGCGTTAAAACAGTTTTCCACCCGCCAGCCGATCAAGGCCGCAGCGCTTTTGGTGCTGTTTATTTCTATGGCCGGTCTGCCGCTGACGCTGGGTTTTTTCGCTAAATTCCATGTGCTGAAAGCGGCCGTTGATGCCGATATGTATTGGCTGGCAATTGCCGGGGTTCTTGCCTCGGTGATTGGTGCGTTTTTCTATTTACGCATAGTTTACTACATGTATTTTGCCGATAATAAGGAACAAACCCTGGATGGTAAAATGACACCGGTTCTGTGGGGTTTCTTAATGTTTTCGGCCGCAGTTATGCTGTTTGGGGTGATTAATATGTTTGGCATTGACGGCTTTGCGGCCAGGGCGGCGGCATCTCTTGTCGATTAAGCGCTTAGATAACAGCTGGCCAACAGGCGTTGGGCGCATTGTGCTGGATACGGTCGACAGCACCTTGTCACACGCCACGCAGATTGCCCCGACATTGGCCGCGCCAACCTGGATTTTGGCGCATAAACAAACCGCGGGCCGGGCGCGGCGTGGGCGCATCTGGTCTGATCCGGTTGGCAATTTTGCCGCCACCTTGCTGATGCAGCCAAAGGGGCGCATTGATCAGCAGGCTTTGCGCTCGTTTATTGCCGCGTTGGCGCTTTTTGACAGCATCGTCAGCGTCACGGGGCGCGCAGCTGGTTTGGCGCTGAAATGGCCAAATGATGTGTTGCTCAATGGCGGTAAACTTGCCGGAATTCTGCTGGAAAGCCCCGGCGGGGCAGGCGGCAGCGGGGCAGGCGGCAGCGGGGCAGGCGGCAACCACACGCTTTTAATCGGCATCGGGGTGAATTTGCTGAATGTTCCAGACACCGTCGAAAAAGGCGCCACAAGGCCCGTTAGCCTACTGTCAGAAACCGGCGCAAAAATCACGCCCGAGGAATTTTTAAACGTCATCGCCCCCGCCTTTGCCCGTTACGAGGCGCAATTTAACACCTACGGATTTGCCCCGATCCGCACCGCATGGCTGAAACGCGCCGCGCGGCTTGGGCAAGTGATTACGGCGCGCACCGGGCTGCATGAAACCACCGGCACCTTTGAAACTATAGACGACAGCGGTGCACTTATATTAAAGACAGCCCAAGGCCGGCAGGCAATTTCTGCGGGCGAGGTATTTTTCTGAAAGGCAAATATGATGCTTTTGGCAATCGACTGTGGCAACACAAATACGGTTTTTTCAATCTGGAACGGCAAGAAATTCCTGTGCACTCTGCGCACCAGCACCGATCAGTCGCGCACAGCGGATCAGTATTTTGTCTGGCTCCAGACATTGCTGGCGCATCACGATCTGGTGTTGGATGTAAATGCGGTGATTATTTCGTCAACCGTGCCGCGTGTGGTCTGGAATTTGCGGGTGTTTTCCGACCGCTATTGTGGCTGTCGCCCGCTGGTGGTGGGCAAAGATGATTGCCGGTTGCCGGTTGATGTGCGGGTCGATGCGGGCACAAAAGTCGGGCCGGACAGGTTGGTTAACACCGTGGCCGGGTTTGATTTATACGGCGGTGATCTGATCCTGGTTGATTTTGGCACGGCCACCACCTTTGATGTGGTTGCCTCTGATGGTGCTTATATTGGCGGGGTGATTGCGCCGGGTGTTAACCTTAGCCTTGAAGCGTTGCACAAAGCCGCCGCAGCCCTTCCCCATGTCGATGTGCGCAAACCCGATCGGGTGATTGGCACCAACACGGTTGATTGCATGCATTCGGGGGTGTTTTGGGGCTATGTCGGGCTGGTCAGCGGTATAAATGCGCAAATCAAGGCCGAACGGGGGTGTGAAATGAAGGTGATTTCCACCGGCGGGCTTGCACCTTTGTTTCAGCAGGGCCATACGCTATTTGACCACTTTGAAGATGATCTGACCATGCACGGGCTGACCGTGATCCACAAATATAATATCGAGCAAGGTAACTGAATGAAAAAAAATGATCGCCTGATTTATCTGCCGCTGGGCGGCGCTGGTGAAATTGGCATGAACGCCTATGTTTACGGCTATGGAAAACCCGGCAAAGAGCGGCTGATTTTGGTCGATATCGGTGTCACATTTCCCGATATGGATACATCGCCCGGGGTCAATTTGATTTTCCCCGACATGTCTTGGCTGATTGCCAATAAACACCGGCTGGAGGCGATTTTTATCACCCACGCCCATGAAGATCACATCGGTGGCATCGGCTATCTTTGGGATCAGCTGGGCGCGCCGGTTTATACGCGCGCCTTTACGGCCCATCACGCGCGGCGTAAAATGGAGGATGCGGGCCAATCCGCTTCGGTAATTCACACCGTTTCGGCCTATCCCGAAACGGTTGAAGCGGGGCCATTTACGGTTTCATTTTTGCCCATTTCGCATTCGATTCCCGAAAGCTCGGGCCTTGTGATTGACAGCCCGGCGGGGCGTGTGCTGCACACGGGCGATTTTAAACTGGATGAAACACCTGTGCTGGGCGAAGCCTTTGACGAAAATCTGTGGCGCGAAGTTTCCAAGGACGGGGTAAAGGCGCTGGTTTGTGATTCGACCAACGTATTTTCACGCCACGAAGGACGATCCGAGGCCACCGTGGCGCCCGAAATAACCAAGCTGGTTTCATCGGCCAAAGGCATGGTGGTGGCCACGACATTTGCCTCTAATATTGCGCGCCTGAAA
>CAYYXZ010000046.1:0-7716 GCA_964475715.1 uncultured Marinosulfonomonas sp.
ACGGCCTTGTTTTGTCGCGAGGTTGGTTGGGTGTGGGCATGGGCTGACCTCGTTTGAAATTTGCGTGTCCCATTTTCGCAAAAGCAACAATGTTGCGCAAGTGCCAATTTCTGTGGAATATAGTTGCGTTAAAATTATGGCCTAGACCTGCGGTGTCTTTCCTGAAAAGCTGTTGCGATGAATAGATTAGTTGAACTTCCTCTTTGGTTATTGCTGCTGATCGTCGGGTTTGCGATTTTTTCAGCGCTTGAGCGGGTTCTGGTGCCATCGGTGCGCTGGTTTTTTCGCCGCCGGATGGAGCAGGCCGTGGTGCGTATGAACGCAAAACTGCCGCGCCCGATCCAACCGTTCAAGCTGGCGCGCCGCTATGATATGATCCAGCGGCTGATTTATGACCCTGCGGTGGCCGAGGCGATTGCGCAATACGCCAAAAGCGAGGGGGTGCCGGAAAACGTGGCCTTTGAAACGGCGCGGGGATATGCGCGTGAAATTGTGCCTGCGTTCAGTGCCTCGGTTTATTTCAGTGTGGCTTCGGGGCTGTCACGTTGGGTCAGCCGCTCGCTTTATCGGGTGCGGCTGGGGCGTTTTGACGAAGACGTAATCGAGTCGATCGACAAAGACGCTACGGTGATTTTTGTGATGAACCATCGCTCGAATATGGATTATGTGTTGGTGACTTATTTGGCGGCAGAGCGATCGGCGCTATCTTATGCTGTCGGTGAATGGGCGCAGGTTTGGCCGCTGAAAATTCTGTTTCGCGCCATGGGGGCCTATTTTATTCGCCGCGATTCGCGCAACCCTTTGTACAGCAAGGTTCTGGCCCGCTATGTGCAACTGGCCACGGCGGGCGGGGTGACGCAGGCGGTATTTGCCGAGGGCGGTCTAAGTCTGGATGGCACCGTTCGTGCGCCAAAGCTGGGCCTGTTGAATTATGTGATCTCTGAATTTGATCCCGATGCCGGCCGTGATGTGGTTTTTGTGCCCGTGGCGCTGAATTATGATCGCGTGATGGAGGACCGGCTTTTGATTTCGGCCGCCCGCAAAGGCACACGGAAATTTAAATTTAGCCTGCTGAAAATGCTAGGGTTTATTGGCCGGATGCTCAGATTCAAACTGATGGGCCGGTATCGCCGGTTTGGTTATGCCTCGGTTAGTTTTGGTGATCCGGTAAGTTTGCGCGAATTCGTTAAATCCTGCCCCGAAAATGTAACCGAGCGGGTGGCGGATGAAATCATGGGCCGGGTGCGCGATGTGGTGCCGGTTTTGCCGGTTTCACTGGTGGCCACGGTGATGCTGGCTGCCGATGGGCCGATGGATGCCGCGCAAGCGGCGGCGGCTGTGAGCGCGCTGGCCAAGCAGATGCAGGCAAACGGTGCCCATGTTCATGTGCCGCGCGGCAGTCTGGATTATGCGGCTGAAATCGGGCTGAAAATATTAGCGATGCGCCGGATGGTGCTTGAAAAAGATGGCAAATTCAGCGCCAATAAAGCCGAGCAGGATACCTTGGAATTTTACGCCGCCTCGATTGCGCATTTCAAAGAAAAATAGCCGGCCGTGATTTTTGTTACGTTAGATAATTACAATACGCTCTCGATTTTGGTTGCAATGTTGCGTGGCCAATCTTATTTCGACGATGAACGCTAACCAGATTCTGCGCCGCATATCGGCATGAGGAGGCTCGCATGGCCCATATTACCAAGACTGATGTTGCTGCGTATGATGCGGTAGAAAAAGATTTATACAATATCGGTGAAATCCCGCCAATGGGGCATGTGCCAAAGCAGATGTATGCTTGGGCAATCCGTCGGGATCGGCACGGCGACCCTGACAAGGCCATGTTGCAAGAGGTGGTGGATACGCCGCAAATCGACAGCTACGAAGTGCTGGTTATGGTGATGGCCGCCGGGGTGAATTATAACGGCGTCTGGGCAGCACTTGGCACGCCGGTTTCCACCTTTGATCTGCACGGCGCGGATTACCACATTGCCGGATCGGACGCTGCGGGCATTATCTGGGCGGTTGGTGACAAGGTAAAAAAATGGCGCGTCGGTGACGAGGTCGTGGTGCATTGCAATCAGGACGATGGCGACGACGAGGAATGCAACGGTGGTGATCCGATGTTTTCGCCCAGCCAGCGCACTTGGGGCTACGAAACGCCCGATGGATCATTCGCGCAATTTACCCGCGTGCAGGCCCAGCAATTAATGCCGCGCCCAAAGCATCTGACATGGGAGCAAAGCGCCTGTTACACGCTGACTTTGGCCACGGCTTACCGGATGCTGTTTGGCCATCACCCGCATGAATTAAAGCCGGGCCAGAATGTTCTGGTCTGGGGGGCTTCTGGCGGGATTGGATCGTTTGCGATTCAGCTGATCAATACGGCCGGTGGCAACGCGATCGGGGTGATTTCCGATGAAAGCAAGCGTGATTTTGTCATGGGTCTGGGTGCCAAAGGTGTGATTAACCGCAAGGATTTCAGCTGTTGGGGCCAGATGCCGATTGTGAACACGCCCGAATATAAAACCTGGTTTGGCGAAGTACGCCGATTTGGCAAGGCAATCTGGGAGACCACGGGCAAGGGCGTCAATGTGGATATGGTGTTTGAGCACCCCGGCGAGGCCACCTTTCCGGTTTCGGTTTTTGTGTGCAAGCGCGGCGGCATGGTGGTGATTTGCGCGGGCACCACGGGTTATAATCTGACCATGGACGCGCGTTATTTGTGGATGCATCAAAAACGCGTGCAAGGCAGCCATTTTGCCCATCTGAAACAGGCCGCGGCGGCCAATAAACTGATGATTGAGCGCCGCCTGGATCCGTCAATGTCCGAGGTGTTCAACTGGGATCTAATTCCGCTGGCGCATATGAAAATGTGGAAAAACGAACATAAGCCGGGCAATATGGCGGTGTTGGTGCAGGCCCCCGTAACGGGTTTGCGCACGCTTGAGGATGCCTTGGAGCTGCGTAAATAATCTGGTCTCTTTTGATGGCTGGCTGTAAGGTCTGTTTATGGCAGAACCAACAGTAATTTTTTCCGACGACCAAGCCGAGGCTTATGACCGCATAACCGAGCTTTTGCGCGGTGCCGGTGTTGATTTGGACAATGGAATTTTAACCCCGCAGGCCGAGGGTGACGACAGGGTGATTGCTGTTGTTGGCAAAGCGGGGTCGGGCAAAACGCTGTTGCTGGCGCGACTGTATGAGGCGCTTCAGGATGCGGGCATTGAAATTATTTCGGGCGATTATGAATCCAAACGCCAAAGCAGCAAACGCAGGCTTGCCATTTTGGCCCCGACCAACAAAGCCGCCAGTGTTTTGCGAAATCGCGGCGTGCCGGCCACCACGATTCACCGCATTCTTTACACACCGCTTTACGATCCTGAATATGAAAAAATTGCCGAATGGCTGGCGGGTCGCGGCGAGCAGCCCGAGATTGAAGGGCTGACAGAATCCGCACTTGAGCGGGCTACGCTGTTTTATGCGTCCAATAAATCCATCCCCGGTGCTTTGGCTGCGGCCGGTTTGCGCGGCTCGGATTTTATCATCGGCTGGAAACGTCGTGACGAGGGGCTGGATATTGGTTTTGTCGATGAAAGCTCGATGCTGGATGAAAAGCAACTGGATGATTTAAAAGAGATTTTTTCGACTTTGGTGTTGTTCGGAGACCCTGCACAACTGGCCCCCGTCGGTCAATCCGGCGAGATGGTTTTTGATAATTTCAAGGGCGAACAAAAACTGACATTGCACCGGATTCATCGTCAAGATGCCGATAATCCGATCCTTGATCTGGCCCATGCGTTAAGCGACGAGAGCCTGACATTTCAGGATTTCGAGCGCATGATCGAGGCGGCAGCGGCCAAAGATGATCGTGTGGTTTTTGCCCGTCGGGTTGAATCCGATCTGATGGCGCGATCGCCTGTTCTGGTTTGGCGCAACAAAACCCGGGTGCGGCTAATTCAGGCGTTTCGAAATGCTTACGGCGCCCCGCCTGATGAATTATTGCCCGGCGAGCCGCTGATTTGTGACGGGATCGAGCTGCCGGCAAAGCACCGCAAAAAACGCATCGATCTTGAAGCGCGCGGTCTGATCAAAGGTGCGCAGGTGGTTTACATGGGGCCGGGAAAACGCGCCGGATTTTCGCGCCTGCATGTTTTGGGGGCGCAAGATCCGCAGGTTTCGGCCGCCTCGATTATCAAGATCGAAATGCCCGATGAAGAAGAGCCGTTCATCCCCTTTGCCGCGCGGATGGGGGCGGCGTTTTTGCACGGCTCGGCCGTGACAATCCACAAATCCCAAGGCTCGCAATGGCAAGATGTGCAGGTGTTTGGCCCGGATTTATTCGTGGCCGCCAGAATGGGGCGCGTCGAGGCCGGGCAGGCTTTGTGGAAACGGCTGGCTTATGTGGCAATTACGCGGGCGCAAACCCGGCTGTTTTGGGTGACACGAAATATGCTGGCACGGCCAACCTCTGCGTTGACGGTTGCCGATTTGCGGGCGGCACCCGTAGCGTTATCGTTGGAAACGCAGGACGAATAAGCCGCGATTAACGCCGCCGCAGCCGTTCCAGCGCCCGTGACCAGCCGCCCGGGCTGACCAAAAATGAAACGAAAAATCCGACGATAAAGCCCGTAACATCGGCAATCCATTCCGGCCCGCCGCCAAAAAACACGCCGAATACCAGCTGGATAAACAGCAAAAATCCGATCAGGGTAAAGGCGCGATATTTATTGGCCCCGTGCGCCGCCAGATTGACCCAGAGCAAAAATGTGAACGCTCCGATCAGCCCGTAAACCGCCGGATAAGCCCCCACCAACGCCACGCCGCTATCGATGATCAGCGCGTAAACCACGGCGCCGATAATGCTCGAGGCAAAAAACACCAGCAGCACCGCCCACCAGCGAAATACCTCGCCGACGAATTTGCCAAGTGCCAGCAAAAGCACGCCCGCAAAAATCATGTGGGTGAAGGACACGTGGATGAACGCATAGGTCACAAAACGCAGCAGGTGTTCGGGGGGATAGCGGCCCATTTCGATCATCCGGTCAAGCAGCAGGCCCGAAACGCCGTAATCCTGAATTAGAATCGCGCGGTGATCAATGCCCGCAATCCCGCCAAACAGCCCCAGTTTCCAGAGGTGCTGCATTGCCTCCATGCCAAATATCGCCAGCGCCAGCAGGATCACCACCGGTGGCAGCGCGTTTACAGGTGAGATATCGGGGTTGCTGCTCATTTTCGGCTCCATTGGTTGACGGGCTTGATGCCTGTGGTTAAGCGAAACTGCAAGATTAATCCAGACAGTGAAATATAAGTGAGAGAACAGACATGACAGAGGTGGTCCAAACATCCAGCCCCAAAGCAGCGCATAAACAACGGGTTTTTTCAGGCATTCAGCCGTCGGGCGGTTTGACGCTTGGCAATTATCTGGGTGCCATCAAGCGCTTTGTTGAAATGCAGGACAGCGGCATTGAAACGATTTACTGCATGGTCGATTTGCACGCCATCACCGTCTGGCAAGACCCGGCCAAACTGCGCCATGCCACCCGCGAGCTGTGCGCGGGCTATATTGCTGCCGGGCTTGATCCAGCCAAATCGACCTTGTTTAATCAATCGCAGGTTTCGGCCCACGCGGAATTGGGCTGGATTTTTTCCTGTGTGGCGCGCATGGGCTGGTTAAGCCGGATGACCCAATTCAAGGACAAGGCCGGCAAGAACCGTGAAAATGCATCGGTTGGTTTGTTCAGTTATCCCAGTTTGATGGCGGCTGATATTTTGGCCTATCACGCCACGCATGTGCCGGTGGGCGAGGACCAAAAACAGCATATCGAGTTGACCCGTGACATCGCCGCCAAGTTCAACCATGATTACGGTGTTGATTTTTTCCCGATCACCGAGCCTGTCATCGAAGGTGAGGCGACGCGAGTGATGAGCTTGCGTGATGGCTCTAAAAAGATGTCCAAATCCGATCCCTCCGATAACAGCCGCATTAATATGACCGATGATGCCGACAAGATTTCGCAGAAAATCCGCAAGGCCAAGACGGATGCTGATGGGCTGCCAAGCGAGGCCAAGGGGCTGGAGGGCCGTGCTGAGGCGACCAATCTGGTGAATATTTACGCCGCTTTGGCGGAAATTTCGGTGGATCAGGTTCTGGCAGAAGTTGGCGGTAAACAGTTTTCGCAATTCAAACCGATGCTGGCGGAACTTGCGGTTGCCAAACTGGCCCCGATCTCGGCCGAAATGGCACGATTAATGCAGGCACCCGATGAAATTGACGCGATCTTGGGCCAAGGCGCCGACAAAGCCCGCGCGATTGCCAACCCGATTTTAACAGACGTGAAAAAGATCATTGGCATGGTCGGCTAAAAAGCAAAGGTTGCGGCATTGGCGGCTCTGGTCCATTGTCGCGCCAGCCGAGGAGGTTAATCATGCGTAAGTTTCTAGTTGTGCTGGATGATAGCCGCGAATGTTTGAACGCGATACGTTTTGCCGCCATGCGCGCGGCCAATACCGGTGGCGGGGTCGAGGTTTTGGCGGTTATTCCGCCCGAGGAATTCAACCACTGGATCGGGGTTGGCGACATCATGCGCGCGGAAGAGCGCGAGCGCATTGAAGTGCATTACGAGGTGTTTGCCAAATGGATGCGCGACCGGCAGGGCGTTGACCCTGAACTGGTGATCCGCGAAGGTGAGCCGGTGGTAGAAATTTTGGCCCAAATCGCCGAGGATAGCGAAATCGGTGTGCTGGTTCTGGGGGCGGGCAGCGATAAAAAAGGGCCCGGTCCGCTGATTACCAAGCTGATGAAATCTGTCGCCGATCTGCCGATTCCGATTACCATTGTGCCCGGAGAAATGACAAAAGAACGGCTTGAAGCCATTACTTAATCAGTTTAGAATAATTCTAAACCTTGACAGCCAGCCTTTGCAAGCGCATATTTGAAACCTGAATAATAAGGTATGCAAAATGTTTATCCAAACCGAATCAACCCCGAATCCGGCAACCCTGAAGTTTCTTCCGGGTCAAAGCGTGCTGGCCTCTGGAACGGCCGATTTTCCGGTCAAAGAATCTGCCGATGAATCCCCGTTGGCCCAGCGTATTTTCGGGCTGGAAGGCGTTAGTGGTGTGTTTTTGGGCATGGATTTTATCACGGTTACAAAAGATGACGCGCTGGCGTGGGAACATATTAAACCCGCAATTTTGGGCGCAATCATGGAGCATTACCAATCCGGTGATCCCGCCATTACTGGCGAGGCCCAAGTGAGTGGTCACGCGGATCATGATGATGGTGAAGATAGCGATATTATCGTTCAAATCAAACAGTTACTGGATACCCGCGTGCGTCCGGCCGTTGCCCAAGATGGCGGCGATATCACCTTTCACGGTTTTGATCAGGGCGTGGTTTATCTGCATATGCAGGGTGCCTGCGCGGGTTGTCCATCCTCAACCGTGACCCTGAAAATGGGCATTGAAAACCTGTTGCGCCATTTCATCCCCGAGGTCACCGAGGTGCGCGCGATTGAAGCCTGAGCCATTAATTTTAGCCTTTGACACATCGGTCGCGCATGTCGCGGCCGCTTTGGTGTTTGGCGGTAATGTTTTGGCGACGCGGGTTGAATCGATGCAAAAAGGGCAGGCCGAACGGTTGTTTGGTATGCTAGAATCGGTTTTGGCCGATGCCGGCAAAACCTGGTCTGATCTTGATGCGATTGGCGTTGGTGTTGG
>CAYYXZ010000046.1:7816-9973 GCA_964475715.1 uncultured Marinosulfonomonas sp.
ACTGTTTCAGCCCTCTCAATCGCGAAAATTGCACGGCGGCGTTATGCGGACAGCAATTTGCCACGCCCAGCACCCTTATATGTGCGCGCCCCCGATGCCGCCCCGCCGCGCAATTCGGCCCCCGTTATTTTACCATGACGCCTGCTGCCCTTGGCGCATTGCATGCCAAATGCTTTGAAATGCCACGGCCCTGGAGTGCCGCTGAATTTGGCCAAATGTTGCAATCTTATGGCGTGTTTTTAGAGGTCTGCGATGCGGGGTTTGTTTTGGGCCGCGCAATCGCGGACGAGGCCGAATTGTTAACGCTGGCAATTGATCCATCCTGTCAGCGGCGCGGGTATGGCAAGGCGTTGTTGGCTGCATTCGAGACAAAATCACGCGCTTTTGGTGCCAAGCTTGCCTTTTTGGAGGTTGCACAAAATAACACGGCCGCCCGCGCGCTGTATCATAGCGCTGGATACCGCGAATCTGGTCGCAGACCGGGCTATTATCACGCCCCAAATGGCGAAAAATTTGCCGCGCTAACCTTACGTAAACCCCTGATTTGAGTCTGATTTTAGCGCATCTTCCGGGTCACTTGTAAAAACCGGCTTTAAGTTGTGAAGAAATCGTAAATAGCTATTGACCAGCGCGCCCAGCTGCGGGCTTAATCATGGATGATCTTTCAAATGATCTGTATGCTGGTCCGGGTTCTGCCCTGTTCTGGCGGCAATCCAATAACTGTTTCGGGAGAAATACCATGACACTCACGCAAAAATTACTCGGCGCTGCTGCCACATTGGCCTTAACTGCCGGTGCTGCCCTTGCCAGCGGTCCTGCCATTATCTTTGATATGGGCGGTAAATTTGATAAATCTTTTAACGAGGCGGCCTTTAACGGTGCCACGAAATGGGCCGAAGAAACCGGCAACACCTTTCGCGAAATCGAAATGACATCCGAGGCCCAACGCGAACAGGCCCTGCGCCGTTTTGCCGAAGAAGGCTATAATCCGGTGGTGATGACGGGCTTTGCCTTTGGTTCAAGCCTTCAGGCTGTTGCGCAAGATTTCCCGGATACAAAATTTGCCATCATCGACATGGTTGTTGATCAGCCAAATGTGCGCTCGGTTGTGTTCAAAGAGCAAGAGGGCTCTTATCTGGTTGGGATGATGGCGGCGAAGGCCTCTAAAACCGGCACTGTCGGCTTTATCGGCGGCATGGATATTCCGTTAATTCGTGCCTTTGCCTGTGGTTTTGCCCAAGGTGCAAAAGCTGTAAATCCCGATATAAAAATCATCCAGAATATGACAGGCACCACGTCTGCGGCCTGGAATGATCCGGTTAAAGGTGGCGAGTTGACCAAAGCCCAGATTGCGCAAGGTTCCGATGTGGTATTTGCGGCAGCCGGCGGCACCGGCATCGGTGTTTTGCAAACTGCCGCTGATGAGGGTATTCTGGCAATCGGTGTGGACAGCAACCAAAACCACCTGCATCCGGGCACCATGTTAACGTCGATGGTCAAGCGCGTTGATGTTGCGGTTTATAATGCATTCAAGGCCGGCACCGATCTTGAAACCGGTGTTGTTGACAATCTGGGTCTGGCCGAAGATGGCGTGGGTTTTGCGATGGACGAGCATAACAAAGATCTGGTTTCGGCTGAAATGCTGGCGGCGGTTAATGCGGCCAAAGCCAAGATTATTGCGGGTGAGCTGAAAGTTCACGACTACAGATCAGACAACTCTTGCCCAGTGAAATAAACGCGGATGGCAAGCGATAAAACCGGGGGGCGCCAGGAAACTGGCGCTCCGGCGATTGAACTTGTCGGCATTTCCAAGGCCTTTGGGCCGGTGCAGGCAAACAAAGACATTTCGATTTCCGTAGCGCGTGGATCAATTCACGGAATTGTTGGTGAAAACGGGGCCGGAAAATCCACCCTGATGTCGATCCTTTACGGGTTTTACAAAGCGGACGCCGGCGAGATTTTTATTGGCGGCAAAAAGACCCTGATCCCCGATAGTTCGGCCGCGATTGCAGCGGGCATTGGTATGGTGCATCAGCACTTTAAGCTGGTCGAAAATTTTACCGTTCTAGAGAATGTAATTCTGGGCATGGAGGATGGCGGGTTGCTAAAACCGTCTCTGACCAAGGCGCGTAAGTTGCTGCAAAAACTGTCGGATGA
>CAYYXZ010000047.1:0-9888 GCA_964475715.1 uncultured Marinosulfonomonas sp.
CAGTGCAGCTAAATGTTTAACATATGCAGGCTTTATGACAAGTTAAAATTGCTGAAAATAGAGCGAATTAGCGGTTTTTTGCCATTTAGCAGCAGAGTCATCACCCAAACATCCCCAAAACCACACGATCACGCCCGTTTATATCTTTTAGCGTGTTGATTCCCTTAAAACCGGCAGCTTTGAACATAGCGCTGACAGCCCCGCCTTGCTTGTGGCCAATTTCGACGATCAGACAACCATTGGTCGATAAATGCAGGTGCGCCGTTGCGATGATCACCCGATACGCCGCTAGCCCGTCGCCTCCCGGAGTCAGGGCAATTTTCGGCTCCCATTTGCGCAGCTCGGGGGCCAAAGACAACATCTCGTTGGCGCAAATATAAGGCGGGTTTGAAACAATCAGATCAAAGGGTTCTGTGATCTGGGAAAACCAGTCGGAAAGCCTAAACTCTGACCGGTCCGTCAGATTATGTCTAGCGGCATTTTTGTTCGATATAGACAAGGACGCAGCGCTGATATCGGTGCCAAGCCCGGTGGAATGTTGGCTTTCTGCAAGTAATGTTAGCAGGATACAGCCCGATCCCGTGCCCAGATCAAGCACCGTTTCAAACGGTTTGGCCAAAGCCGTTTCAATCAGCATCTCTGTGTCGGGGCGCGGGTCAAGCACATCGGAAGTGACGATAAAATCCCGCCCGTAAAAAGCGCGGGTGCCGATGATTTGGGAAACGGGTTGGCGCTGGCAACGGGCCGAAATTGCCGCCTCAAACCGCTTGGCGGCATTGCCCGAAATTTCATCCGGTAAAACCAGAATCAGACGGCTGCGCTGAATTTTCAACGCATGGGACAGCAAGATATGGGCGTCATTCGCCGCATCCGGCACATCGGCAGATTTTAGGCGTTTGATGGCATTTGCAAGGGCTTGTGTGCCAATCACGCTTGCATCTCGGCCAGCAATGTGGCCTGCGCATCGGCGGTTAAGGCATCTATAATTTCATCCAGATCGCCCTGCATAATCTGGTCCAGCTTATAAAGAGTGAGGTTAATGCGGTGGTCCGAAACCCGACCTTGCGGGAAATTATAGGTGCGGATCCGCTCGGATCGATCACCAGATCCCACCTGACTTTTACGATCGGCACTGCGCGCATCATCCACCCGTTGACGCTCTAGATCGTAAAGGCGGGTTTTTAGCACCTGCATGGCAATTTCACGGTTGCGATGTTGGGATTTCTCGGCGCTGACCACGATTATTCCGGTTGGAATGTGCAAAATTCGCACCGCAGAATCGGTGGTGTTAACGTGCTGGCCACCCGCCCCCGAGGCGCGCATCGTATCAATGCGCAAATCGGTTTGAGCAATCTGGATATCCACATCTTCGGCTTCGGGCAGCACGGCAACCGTGGCCGCAGATGTGTGCACCCGACCACCGGATTCAGTGGTTGGCACACGCTGCACCCGGTGCACCCCGCTTTCATATTTCAACCGCGCAAAAACCCCGTCGCCCTGCACATGCGCGGTGACCTCTTTAATGCCGCCAAGCTCGGTAATACTTTGCGCGAGAATTTCAAATTTCCAGCCCTGATTTTCGGCGTGACGTTGATACATTCGCAACAAATCACCGGCAAATAACGCGGCCTCGTCACCGCCGGTGCCGGGCCGAATTTCGATCATCGCGGGGCGAACATCGGCGGCATCCTTGGGCAACAAAGACAATTGCAACGCGGACTCGATCACCGGCAGCTGTCGGCGCAATTCAGGCAATTCTTCCTCGGCCAGCTCCTTCATTTCCGGGTCCGACAACATCGCCGTGGCCTCGTCCAGAGCAGCCAAAATCTGGCGGTATTGCTGCACCTGCTGAACCACTGGCCGCAGCTCGGAATATTCGCGCGCCAAGGTGGCAATATCGGCACCAACATCCCCGCCAGCCATCTTGGCCTCGAGGAATTCAAAACGCTGGGTGATCTGTATTAATTTGTCTAAAGGAACCATTGGATTGTCTTGCCTGCTCATCGTGATTTGGTCAAGAGGCGGATTTGTCCAAAGTATCAGGCGAAAAATATGCCGCTATTATTTTCAACCCTGATCCAGCATCCTGATCGCCTGCACCCAGCCCCTTAAGCGTGCCCCATTAACGCCAAAATCCGAGCGCCCAAAACGCAGCCGGCCAAACATTTGCATATGGGTTTTGCCGCCGATTTCAGTGACCAGAACGGTGGTGTAATCCGGAAAGCCGAATATGCGCGAACGGGTGACGTAACTGATCATGCCCGCATCCTGGCTGCCGGCAATTTGTTTGGTGCGCGGGGTGTTTGAAATCACGGTTGATATGTTTGCCCACACGGTTTTCGGTTGGCTGTCAAAAACCTGTAAAAACAGCGCCGATCCATCCCCGATAACAGGCGCATCCGGTGTTGCGCCCGTTGGCGGAACGACGTGCACAAGGCCTAGATTATGCGGTGCCATGCGCACATAAACCAGCGCCGAGATGGCAATCATCAGCAGTAACCAGCTGGTATTTATGATGAATTTTGAAACCATTTCAATCTGTGCTTTTCATTTCACGCCATAAACACATCAAATTATGCGCGTTATGCAGCGCGAAATCCGAAATCCGGTTAACAATCGCCATTTGGTGGACTCCTGCCCGTAATTATTGTGTAACTTGCGCACACAGTCCCCCAGAATTGGTGATAGCGCAATGAATAATGATGAAAAGCTGATAAATGACACCGATGGCGCCATGGCCCGTCTGTTGCAAATTATGCGCCGTTTGCGTGATCCGAAAACCGGCTGCCCTTGGGATATTGAACAGGATTTTGCTTCAATCGCACCCTGCACAATCGAGGAAGCCTATGAGGTGGCCGATGCAATCGAGCGTGGCGATTGGGCCG
Source organism: uncultured Marinosulfonomonas sp. (assembly GCA_964475715.1). Classification (GTDB taxonomy): domain Bacteria; phylum Pseudomonadota; class Alphaproteobacteria; order Rhodobacterales; family Rhodobacteraceae; genus Profundibacter. Next base: position 2,886 of record CAYYXZ010000047.1, read on the forward strand.
ATCTAGAGGGGGAATTGGGTGATTTGCTGTTTCAGGTGATTTTTCACACCGCCATGGCCGAGGAGGCCGGGCATTTTAGCTTTGACAGTGTGGTTCGCAATATTTCCGATAAAATGGTGGCGCGCCACCCGCATATTTTTGGCGATGAAAACCGTGATAAAACCGCCCAACAGCAGGTTGAGGATTGGGAAACCATCAAGGCGGCCGAGCGGGCAAGCAGGGCCGAAAAAGGTGCGCTTGACGGGGTTGCGATTGGTTTGCCGGCCTTGCTGCGGGCGTTAAAATTGCAAAAGCGCGCCGCCCGGGTTGGCTTTGACTGGCCCTCGACCGATCAGGTTTTGGATAAAATCGTCGAGGAAACCCGCGAGCTGGTCGAGGCGCGTGACAGCCTTGGTCCGCGTGAAATCGAGGAGGAATTTGGCGATTTATTATTTGTGATGGCCAATCTGGGCCGCCATCTAAATCTGGATCCCGAGGCCGCCTTGCGCAGCGCCAACGCCAAATTCAGTCGCCGGTTTGAGGCGGTCGAGGCAAAACTGGCCACGATTGGCAAAACCCCCGAGCAATCGGATTTGGCCGAAATGGATGCGCTTTGGGATCAGGTGAAAAGCCAAGAATAGCATCGCGCCACCTTGCTTTTGGCCACGGCCGCTTTGGCGATTGCCATGCCTGTTTTGTCATGCCTGTTATTGCCCAAGACGTTAATATTTATTGCTGCCGTCAGCATATTTGTTTTGCTGGACAGCACAGCAAGCCCGCGTCATGTTGGCCGCTTAAAGCGGAGTAGACAGATGGCCAAAACCCCACGAAAAATCATTATCGACACAGACCCCGGACAGGATGATGCCGTTGCAATTTTATTGGCGCTGGCCAGCCCGCAAGATATGGAAGTGCTGGGAATCACGACCGTTGCGGGCAATGTTCCGCTGTCGTTGACTCAAAAAAATGCGCGTATTATCTGTGAGTTGGCGGGTAAAGTTAATGTCGAAATTTATGCCGGTTGCGCAAGCCCCTTGGTTCATGATTTGGTTACGGCCGAACATGTGCATGGCAAAACCGGCCTTGACGGGCCAACCCTGCCCGAGCCGAAAATGCAGCTGGCAGCCGGTCACGCCGTTGATTTTATTATCAAAACCTTGCGCCGCGAAGCCGTGGGCAGCGTCACCCTATGCGCGTTGGGGCCGCTGACCAACATTGCCACCGCTTTTGAAAAGGCCCCCGATATTGTGCAAAATGTGCAGGAAATTGTGTTGATGGGCGGGGCGTATTTTCAGGTTGGAAATATAACGCCCGCCGCCGAATTTAACATTTACGTCGACCCACAAGCCGCTGATATTGTGTTTAAATCTGGCATTCATATCGTGGTGATGCCGCTGGATGTTACCCATAAAACCTTGGTCACAAAGGCGCGCAATACAGCCTTTCGCGATATCGGCAGCAAGGTCGGCAAAGCCGTGGCCGAAATGACCGATTTCTTTGAACGTTTTGATAAGCAAAAATACGGATCCGACGGTGCCCCGCTGCATGATCCATGCGTCACCGCCTATCTGATCCAGCCCGATCTGTTTAGCGGGCGCTTTGTAAATGTCGAAATCGAAACCGAATCAAAGCTGACCCGCGGCATGAGCGTGGCCGATTGGTGGGGCGTAACCGGTCGCACCCCCAACGCTCTGTTTATTGGCGATGTCGATGCGGATGGTTTTTTTGATTTGCTAACCCGGCGACTTGGGCGCCTTTAGGCCGATGCTGCGCTGACGGCTCGCGGTGACGGAAACGACATGCTATTCATTACCAAAATCGGGGCCACAATCGGGGCCAAAATCTGGAGATAAAAACATGAGCGCCGCGCTAAATCTGGCCAAGCCTGACGATCTGGCCGTGCTGCAAAAACTGGTTGCTGCTTTTCATAAATCCGAAGGCATTTCCCTAACCGACAAGGCACGCGAGGCCGCTTTGCTGCCGCTGCTGCAAGGTTGTCCGCACGGGGCTGCCTATTTAATCGGGCCGCGCAAAGGGGCGGTTGGTTACATCATTATTTCATTTGGCTATTCGGTTAAAATGGGCGGCATTGACGGCTTTATTGATGAGTTTTTTATCCGCGCCAATGTGCGTGGCCGCGGGCTGGAGGGCGAGGTGTTGCGCAAGCTGATGCCCGCCTTGGCCAGCAACGGCGTTATGGCTTTGCATCTTGATGTGGGTCGTGAAAACGAAACGGCAAAGCAGCTTTATGGCAAATTGGGTTTTGAGGCCCGCGACGATTTTCATTTGATGACACAGAAATTTGGAAATGGAGGTTTTTAAATGGTGCAAATCCGCTTTGACAACAGCTATGCCCGCCTGCCCGAAACATTTTACAGCCGCATCGGCACCAGCCCGGTTGCAGCACCCGAACTGGTAGCCCTAAATGAAACATTGGCGGCTGAACTCGGCTTAGATATCAACGCGTTACAATCACGATCAGGCCTTGCCGTGCTATCGGGCAGCGCGGCTCCCGACGGTGCCGATCCGATTGCGCAAGTTTACGCAGGCCATCAGTTTGGTGGCTTTTCTCCGCGTTTGGGCGATGGGCGGGCCATGCTGCTGGGCGAGGTGATTGACCTGCACGGCAACCGGCAGGATATTCAGCTAAAGGGATCGGGGCGCACGCCTTATTCGCGCCGTGGTGATGGGCGCGCGTGGCTGGGTCCGGTGCTGCGTGAATATCTGATCAGCGAGGCAATGCACGCGCTTGGCATCCCCACCACCCGCGCCTTGGCCGCCGTGACGAGTGGCCAAAATGTGCAACGTGAAATCGGGCGCCCCGGTGCGATTTTAACCCGGATTGCCAGCAGCCACATCAGGGTTGGCACCTTTGAATATTTTGCCGCGCGCCAAGATCACGGCGCGTTGCGCAGCCTGACCGATTACACCATCGCGCGCCATTTTCCGGGTGCCAATGGCCCGCTGGATTTGCTGCGCTCGGTTTGTCAGGCACAGGCCAAACTGGTTGCCCGCTGGCTGGGGGTTGGATTTATCCACGGGGTGATGAACACCGACAACACCCACGTCGCGGGCATCACGATTGATTACGGCCCTTGCGCCTTTATGGACGCCTACGACCCCATGCGCGTTTACAGCGCGATCGACCAGCACGGGCGTTATGCTTACGGGCAGCAATCGGAAATTATTATCTGGAATTTGGCCCAGTTTGCCAGCGCACTAATCGGGGTGATTGACAGTGATCACAAAACGGCCATCGCGAAAGCCACTGAAATTGTGCATGATTTTCCCAACCTGATGCGCAACGCCTGGCTGGCAGAATTTCGGGCCAAGCTGGGGCTGCTGCAGGCCCGTGATGGCGACAAAGCCCTGATTGACGATTTTCTGAATTTAATGGCGGCAGATCAGGCCGATTTTACCAACACATTTCGCGCTTTGGCCGGTGATGATGCGCGCGGCCAGTTTGTTAATCCGGCCGGTTTTGATCTGTGGCAGCCCCGCTGGCAGGCGCGGCTTGCCGATGAGGGGGGCCGCCGCGCGCAACAACAAGACCTGATCCGTCAAACATCGCCCGCGATCATTGCGCGAAATCACCGGGTTGAAGAAATGATCGTGGCCGCTGTCGAGGGAAATTACGCCCCCTTCAAGCGCTTGAATGCGGCCCTGTTGCACCCCTTTGAAACCCCGTTGGAGCATCAGGATTTACGCCGTGCGCCAACCAAAGATGAGCAGGTTCACCAGACATTTTGTGGCACTTAGAACAGAGCGCATTATTGACCGCATCATTTGGCTTTGGTGCAAAATTCACGGCTTTTTTCGGCCAAACAGCCGCCGGTTTTTTGTAACAAACTCATCAATAATTCTAGACAGCCCCTTGTGGTCGCGCCCTCGAAGGTAGCCAAAACCGGCCAGTGCCCCGATTATGGCACCAACAATATTAATAATAAAATCGCCCATCGTATCAAGCAGGCCCGATTTTTGCATGTTCAAACCGAAGATCTGATCCATGCCAAATTCGAACACCTCCCAGAGCACGCCAATGCTGATGGAAATGCAAAACGCGATAAACGCAAGCGCCCAATGCGGGGCGGCGTAGCGGTTGCCCTCAAACAGGATGAAAACAAAAATAAACCCGACCAGCCCCAAACCAATGGCAGAAAAGCCATGTAGCAAAGTATCCCACCACCAGTATTTTTCATAAAAATCAAGCACTTCGCCCAGATAAAGCGCGCCAAACAAAAACATCACCACACCGGCAAAGAAATGCACAGGCAGACGGATGTGATAGCGGCCTGCGAAATATTCCGGGGTTAACGACAACAGCAAAGTCATAAACGCCACAAAGGCTATTGCGAAATATCCCGTTGCCAAAGACACGACTATTTCCACCGACAGAACGGTCCAGATCAGATAAACAACCTTGCTTTTTCCAGCCAGTTTCATCAGAGATCCATAATTTCATTACCCTCTTTTATCTGTGCTCTGATAGTATATATTGCAAGGATGGCCCAGACAATCCGCCTTGCTTCGTATAATTTGCGCAAATGCGTCGGGCTGGATCGGCGGCGTGATCCGCTGCGCAGCCTAAAGGTGATCAACAGCCTGAGTGCCGACATTATCGCCCTGCAAGAGGCAGACCGCCGGCTTGGCAACCGCCCCGCCGCCCTGCCCCGTGAAATGATCGCGCAAAACAGCAATTTTACCGCGCTGGATCTGGATGAAACCGGGGTGTCTCTGGGTTGGCATGGCAATGCATTGCTGCTGCGCAAAGGGCTTGAAGCCAGTCAGATCCAGCGTTTGGCGCTGCCCGGCCTTGAGCCACGCGGTGCCGTAATTTTTGTGGTTGCAGAGCTGCGCATTGTGGCGGTTCATCTGGGCTTGATCCGGCGTTACAGACAGCAACAAATGGCGGCGATCATCAATGTGCTTGCCCAAATGCCCAAAATGGCGACCATAATTATGGGCGATTTTAACGAATGGTCGTCAAGCCGTGGAATGGCACCTTTGCAAGACGATTTCACCGTGCATTCCCCCGGCCTAAGCTATCACGCTTCGCGCCCCATGGCCCGTCTTGACCGGTTTGCCATCAGCCATGGCCTGCAACTGAAAACGGCCGGTGTTTTGCAATCGGCGCAGGCCAAACGCGCGTCGGATCATTTGCCTATTTGGGCTGATGTAACCCTGCCCTAACCCGATTATTGCGCCACGGGCTGCACCCGTTTTTATGTGTTGGGCTTAGACCTATAAATCGGCCGAGGAATTTGAAATAACAGTTTATACCACGCGGGTTTTGTCATAAACTGGTTTGAACAGAAGCTGGAGCTGAAGATGCCGGAAACAATTATTGCCAAATGCGAACGCTCGGGCCTGCGTATGACCGGACAGCGTCGGGTTATTGCCAAGGTGCTGCAAAACGCCACCGACCACCCGGATGTCGAAGAATTATATGCCCGCGCCGAGGCGATTGATCCGAATATTTCGATTGCTACGGTTTATCGCACTGTCAAGTTGTTTGAGGAATCCGGAATTCTTGATAAACTAGAATTTGGCGACGGCCGCGCCCGTTACGAAACCGCTGATCGCGAACATCATGATCATTTGATTGACCTGAATTCAGGCAAAGTGATCGAATTTTGTGACCCCGAGATTGAAGCGCTTCAAGAACAGATTGCGCAAAAACTGGGCTATAAATTAAAGGGGCACCGGCTTGAACTTTATGGTGTTCCGATCCGTAAATAGGCATTTCAACAATTTGGGTTTATTTTACAAAATATAACCCCCGTTAGCGCCAACATGCACTATCTACATCCGCAAATTTACTGCTATAGCTACGATGAAATCAACCACACCAACCGACCAAGGACAAGCACCATGAGCATCATCGTAGATATTTTCGCCCGCGAAATTCTGGACAGCCGGGGCAATCCGACCGTCGAGGTCGATGTCATTTTGGAAGATGGCAATATGGGGCGTTTTGCGGTGCCCTCTGGTGCCTCGACCGGCGCTCACGAGGCGGTCGAGCTGCGCGATGGCGACAAATCACGTTATGGCGGCAAGGGCGTTTTGCGCGCGGTGGCGGCTGTGAACGGTGAAATTGCCGAAGAATTGGTTGGCATGGACAGCGCCGAGCAAGAAGCGATTGATGCCGCAATGTGTGCGCTGGACGGCACCCCGAACAAATCGCGTCTGGGGGCCAACGCGATTTTGGGCGTCTCGCTGGCGGTGGCCAAAGCGGCGGCTGATGACACGGTTCAGCCGCTTTACCGCTATATCGGCGGCACCTCGGCGCGGATTTTGCCGGTGCCGATGATGAACATTATTAACGGCGGCGAACATGCCGATAACCCGATTGATATTCAGGAATTTATGATCATGCCGGTTGCGGCCACCGATATTCGCGATGCGGTGCGGATCGGATCAGAAGTGTTCCACACGCTTAAAGCCGAGCTAACCGCCGCGGGCCTTTCCACCGGAATTGGTGATGAGGGCGGCTTTGCGCCCAACCTTAGCTCCACCCGTGATGCGCTTGATTTTATTATGAAATCCATTGAAAAGGCGGGTTATAAACCCGGTGAGGATATTTATCTGGCGCTGGATTGCGCGGCCACAGAATATTATGTGGATGGCAAATATGAAATGAAGGGCGAAGGCAAAACCCTAAGCTCGGCTGAAAATGTTGCCTACCTGCAAGCGCTGGTTGCCGACTACCCGATCATCAGCATCGAGGACGGCATGGGCGAAGATGACTGGGATGGCTGGATTGCCCTGAACGCTGCACTTGGCGATAAAATCCAGCTGGTTGGCGATGATCTATTCGTTACAAACCCCGAGCGGCTTGCCATCGGGATTGAAAAATCTGCCGCCAACTCAATGCTGGTAAAAATCAATCAAATCGGTACCTTAAGCGAGACTCTTAAGGCTGTTGATATGGCGCATCGTGCCGGTATGACTTGCGTGATGAGCCACAGATCCGGCGAAACCGAAGACACCACCATTGCCGATCTGGCGGTTGCCACCAATTGCG
>CAYYXZ010000048.1:0-7371 GCA_964475715.1 uncultured Marinosulfonomonas sp.
CTTGATCCGTTGGCCGGCTCATATTATGTCGAGAAACTGACAGCCGATTTGGCCGATGAAGCCTGGAAAATCATCTGTGAAGTCGATGAATTGGGCGGCATGACCAAGGCTGTGGCGTCCGGAATGCCCAAGCTGCGCATCGAGGAAGCGGCTGCGCGTCGTCAAGCGGCTGTTGATCGGGGCGAGGATGTGATTGTCGGGTTGAATAAATTCCGGTTGGAAAAAGAGGATGCGATTGATATTTTAGATGTCGATAATCTGGCCGTGCGTGATGCTCAGATTGCCCAATTGGCCGAAATTCGCAAAAATCGCGATCAGGTTGTTTGTGATGCGAGTTTGAAAGCGCTGGAGGATGCGGCGGCATCGGGGCAGGGAAATTTGCTTGAAATCGCGATCGAGGCGGCGCGGGCGCGGGCGACAGTGGGGGAAATTAGCATGGCAATGGAAAAAACCTTCGGGCGTCACCGCGCCGAGGTTAAAACGCTGGCCGGTGTTTATGGCGCGGCTTACGAGGGTGATGCAGAATTTGCCGAGATCCAGAAATCGGTTGAGGATTTTGCCAAGGACGAGGGACGTCGCCCGCGCATGTTGGTGGTGAAAATGGGCCAAGATGGCCATGACCGCGGGGCCAAAGTGATTGCCACGGCTTTTGCCGATATCGGTTTTGATGTGGATGTTGGGCCGCTGTTTCAGACCCCTGACGAGGCCGCGCAGGATGCGGTGGATAATGATGTTCATATTGTTGGAATTTCCAGTCAGGCGGCGGGGCACAAAACGCTTGCGCCTAAATTGGTTGAGGCGTTGAAGGCTGCGGGGGCCGAGGATATTATTGTGATTTGTGGCGGCGTTATCCCCCAGCAAGACTATGAGTTTCTTTATAAATCAGGTGTAAAAGCAATTTTCGGGCCGGGCACGAATATTCCAAAAGCGGCGCAAGAAATTTTGCAGATTTTGCGCGAAAGTAAAATGTAGCGGCTTTTTGGCGCTGCGCGCGGCAGGTATTTAAGAAAAGAAGAAGGGCGCAAATGTTGGAGCTTGATCATATTGCTGTGATTGCCGGCAGCCTTGAAGATGGTGTTTTGATGGTGGAGACGGCGCTGGGTGTGAAAATGTCCGGTGGCGGCGAGCATCCGGTTACCGGCACGCATAATCGGTTGTTGCGGTTGGGGGATGTTTATCTGGAGGTGATTTCGATCAATCCGGCGGCACCTTCGCCAAAACAGCCGCGCTGGTTTGATCTGGATAATTTGCAAGGTCCGCCGCGGCTGGCCAACTGGATTGTGCGCAGTGACGATTTGGAGGCTGATTTTAGCGCGGCCCCCAAAGGCATGGGCGAAATTGTTGCGTTGTCGCGGGGAGATTTGCGCTGGCGGATAACAAAATCGGCCGATGGCAAGCAACCGTTTGACAATGCGTATCCGGCTATTTTGCAGTGGCATGGTGCAAAAGCCGTTGATTTGTTGCCCGATTCCGGTTGCCGCCTGCTTGGATTTGAAATTAACCATCCGTTGGCGGCGCAACTCAATCAGGCTTTGGCGGGGAAAATTACAGATAAACGGGTTTTGATCCGGCACAGTGACAGCATATCTTACCGCGCAAAAATTCAGACGCCGCACGGGGTTGCGGTGTTGTCGTGATGCTGTTTGGCGCAAATGTTACGAAATTAGGCATTGCGTGAGATGACAAACGTTTAAACTCTCGTTAACATTGCGCGATGTCGTTGTGGAGCAAAATATCTGATGCCCTGTCGGCCCTTGCCAGTGGCGAGGGTCTGTCTGCGGTGTTTGCGCAGTTTCGCACCCCGCCCGAGCAAACGGTGGGTTTTACCATTGCGGTGATTGCGCTGGGGGCCAAGATGGCCAAGGCCGATGGTTTGGTGACGCGTGATGAAGTTGCGGCTTTTCGGCAGGTTTTCACCATTCCGGTTGAGGAAGAGGCCAGTGCGGCGCGGATTTTTAATCTGGCCCGTCAGGATGTTGCCGGTTTTGAGCAATATGCCCACAGGATCAAGGCGATGTTTGGCGAGCGGTGTGATGCGTTAAACGATCTGATGGAGGGTCTGTTTTATATTGCGTTGGCTGACGGGCAATACCACCCGAGCGAGGATGATTTTCTGGACCGGGTGCGCCAGATTTTCGGTATGCAAGACCGTGAATTTCGTAGCATGCGCGCGCAATTTGTGCCTGATGCCGTGCCGGACCCTTATGACGTGCTGGGGGTTGATCCCGACACTGATTTTGCGCAAATTCAGCGGGCTTACCGCGCTTTGGTGCGCGAGACCCACCCCGACAGAATGCGCGCACGCGGGGTTCCTGACGAGGCGCTGAAATTGGCCGAAAGACGGCTGGTTGCGATTAACAACGCCTGGGAAGAAATTAAAAAAACCGCGGTTTGATTTGCGGTTTCATTTATCACCCTGTTTTGGCCGGTATTAAAATTTAACCTTATAATTTGCGCCCCGATCCCTTATGTAAAGGGTATGAAACAGATAGCTGCCGTTACAATCGCCGCCTGTCTTGCCTTTTCGCCGCTTGCCGCCGAGGAGCAGAAATCGGGTGAAGTCGAGCAAGGTCTTGGCCTGCTTGAGCAGGGGAGCAGGCTGTTTATGCGCGGGCTAATCACGGAAATGGGACCAGCGCTGGATGGCTTGAAAGGCATGGCAGGCGAGGTCGCGCCGATGTTTGATGTGCTGCAAGGGATGATCGGTGATTTCACCAATTTTCATCTGCCCGAAGTGTTGCCCAATGGCGATATTATCATTCGGCGCAAGGTTCCGTTGACGGTTGAGACGCTACCAAAAGGCGAGATCGAGCTTTAGGGTTTTTTCTTGGACGTTATTTACGCGCGCAGTTTTTTAATGGTTACCTCGGATTCTAAACTGCTTGCAAGCGACATGAATCGCGCTTCGGCCACCTCGCCAAACAGCCCGAGCGCCTTTTCACCCAGCCGCAATTCAAGCACTTTTTTCTTAGGGAAATAGCGCAATTCGGCCAACTCATTCACCGCATCCATGGTTAACATCGCCCCAAATCGCATGGCTTTGCCAACCACTTCGGCGTCATTTGCCTCGCGTTCGCTTAGCAATTCTATCAACGGCTCAAACGGGGTGCCGGTGCGATTATTTTTGTAACGGTGCAGCAACGCCAGCCCCAAAAACACCCGCTCGCTGTGGCGCAAACCGCCCAGATTGGCGCGTGTGGCATTATCAAAACAAACCTCGGCGCGGTAATCGGGGTGGGCGCGCCACGTCACATCATGCAGCAAACAGGCCGCGCGGATCAGGCGTTTACGCTCGTCATTTGCGCCATTAAACAGCGGAATTATAAATTTATACAGTTTGCGGCCAAACCCGGGCCAACGCGCATCTTTGTTTTCAGCATAACGGCAGGCCTCGATCAGCGGGTCGCGGTCGCGCAGCTGCTGGGGCATTTGCTCATACAGCATGCCCTCGCGAATGCCATAACCCGACAGCGCAATTTCGCGCGGTTTGAATTTGCGCACCAGCTGTTTCAGCACCTCGCAGGCGATCGGAACCAAGATCATTCGCGATGATGATATGCCCGATTTCCGTTGCAAAACCCCCAGATTATTTTCGCCAATCCATTTCACCGTATCCATCACCGATTTGGGCGTCATGCGGTATTCATGCAGCACCGCCAACGGATAACCGCGCCGCGTCATGTCCAGTTTTGCAATCGCGCGCCATGATCCGCCAACCAGAAACAGGCGTTGTTTTTCAACCGGAATTTGCGCAAACATGCCATCTAAAATCGTGTTGATATGGCTTTTTAACCCCTTCTCCCCGCCCTTGATGTCCGTTAATTTCAATGGCCCCAATGGTGATGTGATGCAGCGCCCGACCTGGCCATCGGCAACCTCGGCCAGCTCCATTGATGAGCCGCCAATATCACAAACCAGACCATTTGCCGTGGGCCAGCCCAGCAACACACCTTGGGACGTCAGCCGTGCTTCTTCGGCCCCGTCGATCACATAGATTTCAAGCCCGGTTTGGCGGCGCACATCGGCACAAAAATCCGGTCCGTCAGCGGCGTCGCGCACGGCCGCTGTGGCAACGGCCGTTAGCGGCGGGATGCCCATATCCTGGGCCAATAACTGAAACCGGCGGATCGCCGCCAAGGCCCGCGCGCGCCCCTTTGGGTTTAAATTGCCGGTTTCAGACAGGCCCGCGCCCAAACCGCACATGATTTTTTCGTTGTAAAAATAGGCCGGACTGCGCGCCGCCCCGTCAAACACCACCAAACGCACCGAGTTCGAGCCAACATCAACCACGCCCACACGCGCCAAGGCCCGCGAGGAGGGATCATTAAATAGTGGCCGCCCAAACGGGCCCCACTCGTCGTGATCTACGCGCATTATTTCAATCCTTTGTGTGGGTTAATTCCGGCACATCTGCCGCACCAGCCTTGCCGCGTCCCGAAAGCGAGGGGTTTTCCATAAAGAAACGGTGGCAATTAAACGGCTGCTCGCCATTGGCAATTTCGGGGCGTTTGAATGTTCCGTCGCCCGATAAAATCCAGCTTTGGGCCTGATCGGCCAGATTGGCGGCCATGATTTGGCTCATGATTTGTGCTTTTACGGTGGCGTTTGTTGCCTCGACCAAGGTTTCAATCCGCCGGTTTAAATTGCGTCCCATCCAGTCGGCTGACGAAAAATAAACCTTGGCTTTTTTGGCGGGCAGCCCAAAGCCGTTGCCAAAACAGACAATGCGCGAATGTTCCAAAAACCGCCCGACGATGGATTTAACCCGGATATTTTCGGACAATCCCTTGATGCCGGGGCGCAAACAACAGATGCCGCGAATGACAAGGCTGATTTTCACCCCCGCCGCCGAGGCCGCGTAAAGGGCGTCAATCACGTCCGGCTCGACCAGTGAATTCATCTTGGCCCAGATTTCGGCAGGCGCGCCCGCCTTGGCAAATTCGGCCTCGCGCCTGATTTTTGCCAGCAGGGTGGATTTTAGATTAAGCGGTGCAATTGCCAGATTTTCCAGCGCCTTGGGCTGGGCATAACCGGACAGGTAATTGAACACCTTGATCGCATCGCGCCCCAGCGCCGAGCGGCAACTGAACAGCGAAAGATCGGTATAAATCCGCGCCGTAATCGGGTGGTAATTGCCGGTGCCAAAATGGGTGTAAGTCACCAGTTTTTCGCCTTCTCGGCGCACCACAATGCTGATTTTGGCATGGGTTTTATAGTTCATAAACCCATAAACCACATGCGCGCCGGCACGCTCCAGACGGCGCGATTGACGGATGTTGGCGGCCTCGTCAAAGCGCGCCTTCAGCTCGACCAGTGCGGTGACGGATTTGCCCATTTCAGCCGCCTCGCACAGGGCCGAAACGATGGGGGAATCGCGCGATGTGCGGTAGAATGTCTGCTTTATCGCCACCACATCAGGGTCGCGCGCGGCCTGCTCGATAAAACGCACCACGGTGTCAAAAGTTTCGTAAGGGTGGTGCAGCAGCATGTCTTTTTGTTTGATCGCCGCAAACATATCGCCCTCAAAATCGCGCACCCGTTCGGGCAGGCGCGGGGTGAAATTGGGCCAGAGCAAATCCGGCCGGCTCTCCAGCACCAGCTCGGACAGATCGGTCAAGCCAAGCATGCCGTCAACCTCGACCACCTCGTCATTTTCAACCTGCAATTCGCGGGTGATCAGACGGCGCAAACCGGGCGGGGCGTTGGTTGACATTTTCAGACGCACGACTTCGCCGCGGCGCCGGCGTTTCAGCGCCACTTCAAACTCGCGCACCAGATCTTCGGCCTCGTCCTCGACCTCAAGATCACTGTTGCGCAAAACCCGAAATGTGCAGCTGCCTTTGGTCACATAACCGGGAAACAGCGCGTCCAGATGCAGCAGCAACAATTCTTCCAGCGGCAAGAAACGCTCGGATTTGCCATCATTTGGCAAGCGGATAAAACGCTCGATCTGGTGGGGGATCGGCAACAGCGCTTGCAGCGGGCGTTTGTCGCGCAAATTCTCCAGCTTCAAGGCCAGCGCAAAGCCCTCATTGGGGATAAACGGAAACGGGTGTGCAGGGTCGATCGCAAGCGGCGAAAGCACCGGAAACACCTGCGTCATAAAGAAATCCCGGGCAAATTGCCTTTCGTCACCGGTCAGGTTTTCGGCCGCCAGTAGGGTGATATTTTCGGCCGCCAGCATTTTATCCAGATCATTCCAGACCCGCTGCTGGGCCTGCAACAAATCGCGCGCATCCGTGTTGATCAGCACCAGTTGCTGGGCCGGGGTCAGCCCGTCGGTTGCCGGTGTGGTGTTGCCCGCATTGGCCAATTGCTGCAATCCGGCGACGCGAACGGTGAAAAATTCATCAAGATTGGTGGCGGAGATTGACAAAAACCGTAAACGCTCGAGCAGCGGCACGCGCGGGTTTTCGGCCTCTTCCAGCACGCGCCAGTTAAAAGCCAGCCACGAAAGCTCGCGGTTGAAAAAGCGTTTTGGCCCTGCCCAATCGGTTTCGGGCAGGGTTTTTGGCGCGTCAAAAGGGGCTTTTAGAAAATCGGCATGGGTCATGTGGCCACCTGGGTTATTTCGGATGATTTCGCCTGATTATGCCGTATTTTCAGGGCTGTTGTCCAGCACCCGCGCCGCCAGTTTCAGGTTAATCGCACAGCCTTGGCTTAGGGCGGCATTGTCGAGCCTGCAAACCAGACCGGCGGCGGATGCCAAGGAGCGGTCCATGCGTTTTAGCAGGTAGGTAATCAGCGCGGGCTGCACTTTTATTTGACGATCGGTAAATAATTTCACCAGCACCGCCGCCAGCAGCGCGTCATCGGGCGCGCCCAAGGTGGTGATGGCCGTGGCGCTCATCCGGCTTTGCAAATCAGGCAGGCTTAAACCCCAGCGGGCAGGGGGCAGATCGGCCGTCAGCAGCAGTGGCGTGGCGTTTTGCTGCATCAGATTATGCAGGTGAAACAGCGCCTTTTGTGCGGCGGTATTTGTGGCGATTTCACGCACATCCTCGATCACGGCAGGGGTTTGGCACAGGGTCGGGATATCGGCGTTGGCCAGCTGATTTGCCGGAGTGATACTGGCCATAATATCGCTGGCCCAGACATGGGCAAGGTGGGTTTTTCCGGCCGCTTTTGGCCCGACCAGCACCAGTTTGTGATTTGGCCAGTTGGGCCAGCCTTCGAGCATTTGCACCGCCTGTGCATTGCTGGGCGAGATGAAAAAATCACCGCGCCCATGCGCCGGTTTTGTTGGCAGATCAAAGGCTATTTGTTGGGCCACGGTTTAGTCTTTCGTGGCGTCGGGCGTGGTGTCGGATTTTTCTGGCGCGTCTTGACCGGCCACACCCTGATACAGCATCCCGCCCTGATATCGGCCGA
>CAYYXZ010000048.1:7471-9872 GCA_964475715.1 uncultured Marinosulfonomonas sp.
GGCGCGTCTTGACCGGCCACACCCTGATACAGCATCCCGCCCTGATATCGGCCGATGCCAAAGCGGATAAGCACGCCGATAATCGCCGCCACAGGCACCGCCACCAACATGCCGACAAAGCCAAACAATGAGCCAAAAACCGATAGGGAAAACATCAGCCAGACCGGATGCAAGCCAACGGAATTGCCGACCAGTTTAGGGGTGATCACATTGCCCTCGAGCGCCTGACCGACCATAAATACAGCCGCTACCATCCCCAGCGAAAACCAATCTCCCCAGAACTGAAACAGCCCCAATCCCAGCGCCAGCGCGCCGCCGATCAACGCGCCAATATAGGGAATGAAGGTGATCAAGCCGGCAAATGCCCCGACCAGCAGGCCAAATTGCAGGCCAACCAACATCAAACCGATGGCGTAAAATGCGCCCATAATCAGACAAACCGTGCCTTGGCCGCGAATGAAGGATGACAGGGTTTTGTCAATTTCTCGGGCAATCTGGCGCACTATCGGCGCGTGATCAAGCGGCAGGAAGCTATCAATCTTGGCCACCATTCTATCCCAGTCCAGCAGCATATAAAACGCCACCACCGGCACAATCACCATCAAAACAATGATGCTGAGCAGGCTCATGGCCGAGGTTAAAATTGTGTTGACCAGCTGGCCGCCCTTGGACTGGATTGTCGTGGCCAGGCCTTCGATGGATTGGCGCACAGTAGAATCCGTATCCATCAGCGCAGGGAAGCGTTCGCTCAGGACTATTTTCAGGTTTTCAACCATTTCGGGCATGGAGCTGACCAGAGCCGCGGTTTGTTGCACCAGTGTCGGGATGACCAGCAAGGCCAGCATTGCAAAGGCGAGCAGCCCGAACAAGGTGATGATCACCGTGGCCAGCACGCGCGACAGGCCCAGTTTTTGCAGCCGGTCGGCAATGGGGTCAAGGAAATAGGCAATCGCCCCGCCCAAAAGAAACGGTAGCAAAATATCGCCTAAAAACCACAGCGACAGCAAAAAAATTGCCGTGGCAATGCCCCAGTAGCGTGCCTGTTTTTCTGCGGGTAAACCCATTTGTTATCCTTTTTCGGTGTTTCACAATACATCACCCATAGCTGGGAAATTTTCAAGGGGGCATTGTTTCACGCTTAGCGTCTTGTGCGCCCCGTCTTGCTCGCCTAAACCTTGGCCAACACCCCGTTTTAATTCCAAAGGTTCATAAAATGCGTCTGTCCCGTTACTTTTTGCCGCTCCTGAAAGAAAATCCCGCCGAGGCCAAAATCGTTTCGCACCGTTATATGTTGCGGGCCGCAATGATAAAACAGGCCAGTTCCGGGATTTATTCATGGCTGCCTTTGGGCTTGAAAGTGTTGCAAAATATTGAGCGTATCGTGCATGAAGAACAGCAGCGCGCCGGTCATATTCCGGTTTTGATGCCAACAATCCAGTCTGCCGATCTGTGGCGCGAAAGCGGGCGATTTGATGGTTTTGGTGCCGAAATGCTGAAAATGTCGGACCGCCACGGCCGCGATATGCTGTATGGGCCGACAAATGAGGAGCAAATCACCGATATTTTCCGCAGCCATGTTGGTAGTTACAAGGATCTGCCGCTGACTTTATATCAGATCCAGTGGAAATTTCGCGACGAGGTCCGGCCTCGGTTTGGCATCATGCGCGGGCGCGAATTTCTGATGAAGGATGGCTATAATTTCGACATTGATCACGACGCCGCGATGCACGCCTATAATCGCCACATGGTCAGCTATTTGCGCAGCTATGAGCGCATGGGGCTAAAGGCGATTCCGATGCGCGCGGATTCTGGCCCGATTGGTGGCGAGAACACGCATGAATTCCTGGTGCTGGCCGAAACCGGCGAAAGCGAAGTGTTTTATGATAGCGCTATTTTAGAGATGGAGCTGGGCAAGCGGGCGGTAGATTTTGACAATGTTGCAGAATGTGCGCAGATTGCCGACGAATGGACCACGCCTTATGCGCGCACCGATGAAACCCACGATGAGGCGCTGTTTAACGCGGTTCCGGCCGAGCGGCGCAAAACCAGCCGCGGCATCGAAGTGGGGCAGATTTTTTACTTTGGCACCAAATATTCGCAAAGTATGGGGGCCAATGTTGTCACCGATAGCGGTGAGCGGGTGCCGGTGCATATGGGCAGCCACGGGATTGGCGTGTCGCGTCTTTTGGGTGCGATTATCGAGACCAGCCATGATGACAAAGGTATCATTTGGCCCGAAGGCGTGACACCGTTTCATTGCGGGATTATCAATTTGAAGCAGGGCGACGGGGCTGCTGATGCGGCTTGCGAGGCGCTTTATAAATCGTTGACGGCGGCGGGGCTTGAGCCGCTTTATGATGATCGCAAAGAACGCGCAGGGGCCAAATTTGCCGGCATGGAT
>CAYYXZ010000049.1:0-9862 GCA_964475715.1 uncultured Marinosulfonomonas sp.
TGCTTGGGAGTTGCTCACAAAAGAGCTGCAAGTGGATGCAACAAAATTACTGGTGACGGTTTATCACACTGATGATGAAGCGGCCGATATCTGGAAGAAAGTTGCCGGATTTTCCGATGATAGAATTATCCGCATTCCGACGGACGATAATTTCTGGTCCATGGGCGCAACAGGCCCATGTGGTCCGTGTTCGGAAATTTTTTATGATCACGGCGATCATATTTGGGGTGGTCCGCCAGGAACAGATCAGGAAGATGTCGACCGTTTTGTCGAAATCTGGAATCTGGTTTTCATGCAATATGAGCAACAAGCAGACGGCACCCGCATCAACTTGCCCAACCAGTCGATTGATACGGGCATGGGTATCGAGCGGATTGCGGCTTTGCTTCAAGGCAGTAACGATAATTACGCGACCGATTTGATGCGCAACCTGATCGAGGCTTCGGCAAATGCCACTTCGAGCGATCCCGATGGCCCTGCCAAAACCCATCACAGGGTGATTGCCGATCATTTGCGCTCTACATCGTTTTTGCTGGCGGATGGTGTGATGCCCAGCAACGAGTGCCGCGGTTATGTGCTGCGTCGTATCATGCGCCGCGCTATGCGACATGCGCATTTGTTGGGAGAAAAAGACCCGCTGATGCATAAATTAGTGCCTGAATTGGTTAACCAGATGGGCGCGGCTTACCCTGAATTGGGCCAAGCGCAGGCCTTGATTCAAGAAACGCTTTTGCAAGAGGAAACCCGTTTCAAGCAAACGCTGGATCGCGGTCTTAAGTTGCTTGATGACGAGTTGGCTGATCTGGCGCAAGGTCAGCAGCTTTCGGGTAAGGCGGCGTTCAAACTTTATGACACATACGGTTTTCCGCTGGATTTAACCCAAGATGCGATGCGCGAAAAGGGCCGCAGCGTAGATACGGCCGGCTTTGATTTGGCGATGCAGGCTCAAAAAGCCAAGGCGCGGGCGGCATGGTCGGGGTCGGGCGAATCTGCGGATGCGGCGATTTGGTTTGATCTGGCCCAGATGCACGGCACCACCGAGTTTTTAGGCTATGATACCGAAACCGCCGAGGCGCAAATTGTGGCGTTGCTCAAAGATGGCAAGCCAGTGAAAACGGCCCAAAAGGGCGAGCAGGTGCAAGTTATTTTAAACCAAACGCCGTTTTATGGCGAAAGCGGCGGTCAGGTTGGTGATAGTGGCGTTTTGCGTGTTGATGGTGGCATGGCGCGGATTGCCGACACGAAGAAAACAGCGGGCATTTTTATCCATCTTGCAGAGGTGGGCGAAGCTGAATTATTTGTTGGGCAAGGCGTTGAATTGACTGTGGATCATGAGCGCCGCAGCAATATTCGCGCCAACCATTCGGCCACACATTTGTTGCACGAAGCTTTGCGCCAATCGCTTGGTGATCATGTTGCCCAACGCGGATCCTTGAACGCCAATGATCGTTTGCGCTTTGATTTTTCGCACGGGCAAGCGTTGAGCGATGCGCAATTGCGGGCCGTTGAGGCCGAGGTAAATCAATATATCCGCCAGAACACAGCGGTTGAAACGCGGGTAATGACACCGGATGATGCCCGTGCGATTGGTGCGCAAGCACTGTTTGGCGAAAAATACGGTGACGAGGTGCGCGTGGTGTCGATGGGCCGCCAAGCCAACAGCAAAAAAGGTGCCAATGGCGCGACGTATTCGTTGGAATTATGCGGTGGCACCCATGTAAAACAGACGGGCGATATCGGTCTGTTTGTGTTACTGGGCGATAGCGCTTCATCGTCTGGCGTGCGCCGGATCGAGGCATTGAGCGGCGCTAAAGCATTGGAATATGTGGCGGATCAACAACGCAATCTGGCGCAGGTTGCCGGACTGCTCAAGGCGCAAACCGGCGAAGTTGGCCAGCGGGTAAAATCACTGTTGAGCGAGCGTAAATCTTTGCAAAACGAGCTGGGCCAATTGCGCCGCGAGTTGGCAATGGCCGGCGCTTCAGCTGCGGGTGGTGCCCAGGATGTGCAGAAAATCAATGGTATCCAGTTTGTTGCGCAGGTTTTGGACGGGGTAAGTGGCAAGGATTTACGTGGCCTGATTGATGAGCATAAATCAAAAATCGGATCAGGCGTGGTGCTGTTAATGACTGCTGCCGGTGGCAAGGTGGCTGTGGCGGCCGGGGTCAGCGATGATTTGACCCGGCGGGTTTCTGCGGTTGATATTGTCAAGGCCGCGGTGACGGCTTTGGGTGGCAAGGGTGGTGGTGGCCGCCCCGATATGGCGCAGGGCGGCGGGGTGGATGTAACAAAAACAGATGCCGCGATTGCTGCGGCAGAGCAAGTGTTAAAAGGCTGATTTATTGGTGCCGCCAGTAGCAAAAGCAGTTTTTGGCGGCTGAACAGGCCCTGTCTTTACGGCCTGACTTTTGCCGATACGTTTTGTTAAAGACGTTCAAGCGGCTTCAGCCGAAATAAAAAGCCGCCAGAATATGGCGGCTTTTTTAGTGCCCTTAACCGCCGGAGCGTGCCGCGCGTTTGCGCTCGTGCGGGCACAGGTAGCGTTTGCGCATTCTGATGGCGTTTGGCGTCACCTCGACCAATTCGTCATTGTCGATATAGGCAATCGATTCTTCCAGCGACAAGCTGATCGGCGTGGTCAGGCGCACGGCCTCGTCTGTGCCCGATGCGCGCACGTTGGATAGTTTTTTGCCCTTTAGCGGGTTCACTTCCAGATCATTTTCGCGGTTGTGCTGGCCGATGATCATGCCGGTATAAACCTGCTCTTGCGCGCCGATAAACATGCGCCCACGATCCTCAAGATTAAACAGCGCGTAAGCCACCGAAATCCCGTTTTCCATTGAAAGAAGCACACCAGAACGGCGGCCCGGAATCGGTCCCTTATGCGGCTCCCAGGCGTGAAACACCCGGTTCAAAACGCCTGTGCCGCGCGTGTCGGTCATGAACTCACCGTGATAACCGATTAAACCGCGTGATGGGACATGGGCGATGATGCGGGTTTTTCCGGCACCGGCCGGTTTCATTTCGGTCAATATGCCTTTGCGAACGCCGGTTATTTTTTCGATCACGGCACCGGAATATTCGTCATCCACATCAATGGTGACTTCCTCGATCGGTTCGCATTTTACGCCGTCAACATCTTGAAACAACACCTGCGGGCGCGAAACCGACAGCTCGAAACCTTCGCGGCGCATGTTTTCGATCAACACACCCATTTGCAGCTCGCCACGGCCCGCCACCTCGAATGCGTCACCGCTGGGCGTGTCGCTGATCTTGATCGCTACGTTGCTTTCGGCCTCTTTATGCAGCCGGTCACGGATCACGCGGCTTTGCACTTTTTTGCCGTCACGGCCTGCCAGCGGGCTGTCGTTGATGCCAAAAGTTACGGTGATCGTGGGCGGATCAATCGGCTGGGCCGGAATGGCGGTTTCGATTTCCAGCGCGCATAGGGTGTCGGCCACGGTGGCGGTTTTCATGCCGGAAATTGAAACGATATCACCGGCTTCGGCCAGATCAATTTCGACCTGAACCAGACCGCGATAGGCCATAACTCTGGTGACGCGAAATTGTTCGATTTTTTCGCCGTCGCGTGACAATGCCTTGATGGTTTCGCCCGCTTTCAAGGTGCCGGTTTCAACGCGGCCCGTTAAAAGACGCCCGATAAACGGATCCGCGCCAAGCGTGGTGACCAGCATTGAAAATGGCGCGTCACGCTCGGCAACCTGTGCGGGCTCTTCAACGTGATTTATGACCAGATCAAACAGCCCGTGCAAATCTTTGCGCGGCCCGTCCAGCTCTTCGTCGGCCCAGCCAGAACGCCCCGAAGCATACATCACCGGAAAATCCAGCTGCTCGTCGGTGGCATCCAAAGATGTAAACAGATCAAACACCTCGTCCAGCGCGCGGTCAGGTTCGGCGTCGGCTTTGTCGACTTTGTTTAAAATCACAATCGGTTTCAGACCCAGCGCCAAGGCTTTGGAGGTGACAAATTTGGTTTGCGGCATTGGCCCTTCGGCCGCATCCACCAACAAAACAACGCCATCAACCATCGACAAAATCCGCTCAACTTCGCCACCGAAATCGGCGTGACCGGGGGTGTCGACAATGTTCAGACGCTTGCCATCCCATTCAACCGATGTGGCTTTGGCCAAAATTGTGATGCCGCGTTCGCGTTCCAGATCATTGCTGTCCATGGCGCGTTCTGCCACGGCCTGATTTTCGCGAAACGAGCCGGATTGTTTTAACATTTCGTCCACAAGCGTGGTTTTGCCGTGGTCAACGTGGGCGATAATAGCGATATTACGCAGGTCCATAATTCTAGCCTTTTTGGGATGTTTGGCTGCCGCTTAACCTGCATTGGCCGCAATTGAAAGCCTTAAGCACAGTTAATAACGAAAAATGGCGCAGGTTGTGCACCCGCGCCATCAATTCAGAGCTGCTTTAGGCTTAGCCCGCCAGCGCCTTGTTCAGATTGGTCTCAATGGCCTCAAGGAACCCCTCGGTGGTCAGCCATTTTTGCTCGGGTCCAACCAGCAGCGCCAGATCTTTGGTCATCTTGCCGCTTTCCACCGTATCAACCACAACTTTTTCCAGGGCCTCGGCAAATTGCATCAGCTCTGCATTTTCATCCAGCTTGGCGCGGTGCTTCAAACCACCGGTCCAGGCGTAGATCGAGGCGATCGAATTGGTCGAGGTGGCCTCGCCTTTCTGGTGCTGGCGATAATGGCGGGTGACGGTGCCGTGGGCGGCTTCGGCCTCGACGATTTTGCCATCGGGCGTCATCAGCTGGCTGGTCATCAGACCAAGCGAGCCGAACCCTTGGGCCACGGTATCGGACTGCACGTCGCCGTCGTAATTTTTACAGGCCCAGACAAATTTGCCGTTCCATTTCATCGCGCAGGCAACCATATCGTCGATCAGGCGATGCTCGTAAGTGATGCCGGCGGCTTTGAACGCGGCTTCAAATTCGGCCTCGAAAACTTCCTGAAACAGGTCTTTGAAACGCCCGTCATAGGCTTTTAGAATGGTGTTTTTGGTTGACAGATACACCGGCCAGCCCAAATTCAGGCCGTAATTTAACGAAGCGCGGGCGAAATCGCGGATGCTGTCGTCGCGGTTATACATGCCCATGGCCACCCCGGAGGAGGGGGCGTCATAGAGTTCATGCTCGATCACGGTGCCATCATCGCCCACGAATTTCATCGACAGTTTGCCTTTGCCGGGAAACAGAAAATCGGTGGCTTTGTATTGGTCACCAAAGGCGTGGCGCCCGATTACAATCGGGTGGGTCCAGCCCGGAACCAGACGCGGCACGTTTTTACAAATGATCGGGGCGCGGAAAATTGTGCCGCCCAAAATGTTGCGGATCGTGCCGTTGGGCGAGCGCCACATTTTTTTCAGGCCGAATTCCTCGACTCGGTCTTCATCGGGTGTGATGGTCGCGCATTTTACCCCAACGCCGTATTTTTGAATGGCGTGGGCCGCGTCAATGGTGATCTGGTCATTGGTTTCGTCGCGCACTTGCATGCCCAGATCGTAATATTTCAGGTCAATATCCAGATAGGGCAGAATTAGCTTTTGCTTAATGAAATCCCAGATGATGCGGGTCATTTCATCGCCGTCCAGCTCAACGACCGGGTTGTCTACCTTGATTTTCGTCATAATGGCCTCGTTGTTAAAGGTGAATCACTTGATGCGCTGTCTATCCTATCGAGGCCATAAGGGAAAGGATGTATGCTGTTGTATACAATCACCCCTGAGTTTTGGGTTTGCCCAGCCGTGCCAGATATTGACGCGCACGCGCATTTGCCCGGTGCACACGGATAAAGGTGCGATAGCTTTCTTGCGTGGTTGATGAGGTCGCGCCCAAAATCTCGCCGATTTCCTCGACGATGTGATCGTTATCATGCTCGGCGGCTGCTTTCAGGGCGTCCTGTGCCAGCGCGTTGGCAAGTTCGTCGACAACTGTGTTCATCGGTTTTACCTCGTGGTTTCGGTTAAACGGCGGCGCACGTAAGTGTCGACATTGCCTTGCAGGGTGTCCATGTGCGAATCCTCAAAGAAATGGCCCGAGCCGTTAATTTCCTGATGGGTGATGGTGATGCCTTTTTGCTCGTGCAGCTTTTCCACCAGAATGTCGGTGTCTTGGGTCGGGGCGACGCGGTCGGCGGATCCGTTGATGATTAAACCGGATGCGGGGCAGGGGGCAAGGAAGCTGAAATCATACATATTGGCCGGCGGCGAGACCGAAATAAAGCCGGTGATCTCGGGGCGGCGCATTAACAGCTGCATGCCGATCCAGGCGCCAAAGGAAAAACCGGCAACCCAGCAATGTTTGGAATTGGGGTTGCGGGTTTGCAGATAATCCAGCGCGGCGGCGGCATCGGACAGCTCGCCAATGCCCTGATCATATTCGCCCTGCGATCGGCCAACACCGCGAAAATTAAACCGCAGCACGGTAAAGCCCATGTTTAAAAACGTGTAATGCAGGTTGTAAACCAGCCGGTTATTCATGGTGCCGCCAAATTGCGGGTGCGGGTGCAGCACGATGGCAATCGGGGCGTCTTTGGCCTTTTGGGGGTGGTAACGGCCTTCAAGGCGACCCTCGGGGCCGGGAAAGATTACTTCGGGCATTTCTGATCCTCGGTTATGTGCCTTTTCGTTGACTGGGATAGTCAGGCACCATAGATATTTGCCATATTCGCGCGAATTGCAGTTATGGGTTTATCGGGAAGTAAGCGTCCTGAGCGCATACGTCAATATATTTGGATGAGGTGAGCGATGAAATTGAGCACTAAAGGGCGATATGCGATGGTTGCGCTGGCGGATTTGGCGATTCAGCCGGCTGGGGCGTTGGTGTCTTTGTCGGAAATTTCCAAACGTCAGGATATTTCGCTGGCGTATCTTGAGCAGTTGTTTGTGAAACTGCGCCGGGCGGGTTTGGTGAAATCGGTGCGTGGGCCGGGCGGTGGTTATAAATTGGCGCGCACGCCTGCCGAAATACGGATTTCCGAAGTGCTGGGGGCTGTGGATGAAACCGTTTCAGCCCTGCACACCGGGATTGGGGCTAAAGGCGGTGCATCGGGGTCCAAAGCGCAATCGATGACAAACCGGTTGTGGGAGGGTTTATCGGCCAATGTTTATGTTTATTTGCACCAGACCCGGCTTTCGGATGTGATTGAGAATGATCTGGCACCTTGTCCGGCGGTTCCGAACTTGTTTGTGGTTGTTGACGAAGCATCGTAAAGTTTTGCGCCGCGCCAAGAGGTATTTAAGAAAAGAAGAAAGGCCAAGCGATGGGCAGGATCTATCTGGATTGGAATGCCACGGCTCCTTTGCGCGATGAAGCACGACAAGCGATGATCGGGGCTATGGATCTGGTTGGCAACCCGTCGTCGGTTCATGCCGAGGGGCGCGCGGCCTTGGGTGTTGTGGCGCGGGCGCGCCGGCAGGTGGCGGCGGCCTTTGGGGCGGATGAGGCGGATATTATTTTTACCTCGAGTGCTACGGAAGCGGCGGCGTTGGCGATGGCCGGGCGCGGTTTGCAATGTGCCGGCATTGAGCATGATGCGGTTGCGGTTTGGGGGCAGGTGGATCTGCCGGTTGACGCAAATGGTGCTGTGAAGGTTGCCGATCCGCCAAGCAGCACCCTGCAAGCCGCCAATAGTGAAACCGGTATTTTGCAAGATTTGCCGCAAGGTTTGGCCTTGGTGGATGCAACCCAGGCCTTTGGTAAAATCCCGTTTGCCTTTAACTGGTGCGGGGCGGATATGGCGCTGATTTCGGCCCATAAACTGGGTGGTCCCAAGGGGGTTGGGGCGTTGGTGGTCAAACGCGGCCATGATGTGAGCGCGCAAATCAGGGGCGGTGGTCAGGAAATGGGGCGCCGGGCGGGCACTGAAAACATTATAGGAATCGCCGGTTTCGGGGCGGCGGCGGAGGCGGCAGCGCGCGATCTGGACAACGGGGTTTGGCAACAGGTAAAAGAAATTAGAAAGATTCTAGAATTAGCGCTGGCAGAATCGTCAAAAGAGACTATTTTAATCGGGAATAAGGTTGCGCGCCTTCCCAATACAAGCTGTTTTGCCCATCCTGGCTGGAAAGGTGAAACGCAAGTGATGCAGATGGATTTGGCCGGTTTCGCGGTTTCGGCGGGCTCGGCGTGTTCATCGGGAAAAGTGCGTGCCAGCAAGGTTTTGCAGGCGATGGGGTTTGACGATCTGACGGCCTCAAGTGCGATCAGGGTTTCGTTAGGCCCGGACACGACAAAAGACGATGTTCTGCGTTTTGCCAAGGCATGGCGTGCGCAGTTGGAAAAATTCAAGATGCGGTGATTTTAGGCCGTATGACAAGGAAACGGTATGGCCGACGGAAATGAAATGATTGCCAAAGACGGCGTCGAGGAAGATACGGTCAAGGCTGTCAAAGGTTTGGCGGGCGAATATAAGCACGGCTGGGAAACCGATATCGAGATGGAATATGCCCCCAAAGGGCTGAACGCCGATATTGTGCGCTTGATTTCCGATAAACATGACGAGCCGGAGTGGATGACAAAGTGGCGCCTTGATGCGTTTGCGCGTTGGGAAAAACTGGAAGAACCCGAGTGGTCGATGCTGAAATACAAAAAACTGGATTTTCAGGACAGTTATTATTACGCGCGGCCCAAAAGCATGCGGGTCAAGCCCAAGTCGCTGGACGAGGTTGACCCCAAATTGCTGGAAACCTACGAAAAACTGGGCATTCCTTTGAGAGAGCAGATGGTTTTGGCCGGTGTTGAGGGCGCAGATTCGGCCCCCGCCGATGCCAAGGAAAACCGGGTGGCGGTGGATGCGGTGTTTGACAGCGTTTCGCTGGGCACCACATTCAAGGACGAGCTGGCAAAGGTCGGGGTGATTTTTTGCTCGATTGGCGAAGCGATCCGCGATCATCCTGAATTGGTGCGCAAATATCTGGGCACCGTGGTGCCGCCGACGGATAATTTTTATGCCACCTTGAACACGGCGGTATTTTCGGCCGGATCATTCGTTTACATCCCGCCCGGTGTGCGCTGCCCGATGGAGCTGTCGACCTATTTCCGGATGAATGCCGAAAACACCGGCCAGTTTGAGCGCACCTTGATTATCGCCGATAAAGGCAGTTATGTCAGTTATTTAGAGGGTTGCACCGCGCCCCAGCGTGATGAATTTCAGATGCACGCAGC
This sequence comes from uncultured Marinosulfonomonas sp., assembly GCA_964475715.1. Taxonomy (GTDB): domain Bacteria; phylum Pseudomonadota; class Alphaproteobacteria; order Rhodobacterales; family Rhodobacteraceae; genus Profundibacter. Next base: position 9,200 of record CAYYXZ010000049.1, read on the forward strand.
GATTGTTGAGATTATCCTTGAGGAAGATGCCGAGGTGAAATATTCGACCGTGCAAAACTGGTATCCGGGCGATGAGAACGGCAAGGGCGGGATTTATAATTTTGTTACCAAACGGGCTGATTGCCGTGGCGCGCGCTCAAAAATGATGTGGACGCAGGTGGAAACCGGATCGGCCCTGACCTGGAAATACCCCAGCTGTATTTTGCGCGGTGATGACAGTCAGGGCGAATTTTATTCAATCGCCATCACCAATAATCACCAGCAGGCCGATACCGGCACCAAGATGATCCATCTGGGCAAAAACACCAAATCGCGCATTGTCTCCAAAGGTATTTCGGCCGGAAAATCGCAAAACACCTATCGCGGGCAGGTTACGATGCATGCCAAGGCGACAAATTCGCGCAATTACACCCAATGCGACAGCCTGTTGATCGGCGATAAATCCGGCGCGCATACCGTGCCTTATATCGAGGTGAAAAATAACAGCAGCCGCGTAGAACACGAGGCCACCACCAGTAAAGTGGATGACGAGCAGATGTTTTATTGCCAACAACGCGGCATGGACGAAGAAGCCGCGGTGGCGTTGATTGTGAACGGATTTGCCAAAGAAGTGTTGCAATCCTTGCCGATGGAATTTGCGATGGAGGCACAGGCGCTGGTGGC
>CAYYXZ010000050.1:0-9508 GCA_964475715.1 uncultured Marinosulfonomonas sp.
CTTGATGAAATCCTTTATGCGCTGACCGATCTGGGGTTGGAGGTGGAAGATGTCGTTAACCCGGCGCAACTCTGGATGCATTCACGCTGGGCTATGTGGAATCGGCGCAAAAGCACCCTGATGCAGACCGGTTGCAGGTTTGTCAGGTGCAAACCGATGCCGGCATTCAGCAAATCATTTGCGGCGCCCCCAACGCGCGTCAGGGCATCACCGTGGTTGTGGCCAAACCCGGCACTTATGTGCCCGGAATTGACACCACCATCAAGGTTGGCAAAATCCGTGGTATCGAGAGTTTTGGCATGATGGCGTCGGAGCGCGAGATGGAATTATCCGATGAACATGACGGGATTATCGAGCTGCCAAGCGGCAAGGTGGGCCAGAAATTCACCGACTGGCTGGCGCAGAATGATCCCGCCAAGGTTGATCCGGTGATCGAGATCGCCATCACTCCGAACCGCCCGGATGCGCTGGGCGTTCGCGGTATTGCGCGTGATCTGGCGGCGCGCGGTCTGGGGGTTTTAAAGCCCGCCAAAACAGCGCAGATTCAGGGTGGATTTGACAGCTCGGTTTCTGTCAGCATTGATGAAGATGCGCGCGTGAATGGCTGTGAAGTATTCATGGGGCGCCTTATTAAGGGCGTTAAAAACGGGCCATCCCCCGCATGGCTGCAACAACGCCTGCGCGCGATTGGCTTGCGCCCGATTTCGGCTTTGGTGGATATTACCAACTTTTTCACCATTGATAATAACCGCCCCCTGCACGTCTTTGATGCCGATAAGATTCGCGGTAATTTGCGGGTGAATCGGGCCAATGGTGGTGAGGTTTTGCTGGGGCTGGATGAAAAAGAGCATAGCTTTAGCAAAGGCATGGTTGTGATTTCTGATGATGCCGGTGCCCAAAGTATTGGCGGGATTATGGGGGGCTTTGCGACGGGCTGCACCGGAAAAACGGTGAATGTATTTTTGGAATCGGCTGTTTGGGATGCGATTGAAATTGCCAAAACCGGGCGGGCGTTAAAAATAAATTCGGATGCGCGTTACCGCAATGAGCGCGGCATTGATCCGGCCTTTAATGCGCCCGCAATGGAGCTGGCGACGCAGATGATTTTGGAGCTGTGCGGCGGCCAGGCCTCCAACGTGATAACCGCTGGAGAGGTGCCGGATGTGGCGCGCGCCTATCAATTGGATACGGAGCGCGTGCAATCTCTGGTTGGTATGGAAATTGCACCGCAAACTCAGCGCGCCACGTTAACGGCGCTTGGTTTTGTGCTGGATGACAAAGATATGGCCAGCGTGCCAAGTTGGCGCCCCGATGTTCAGGGACCGGCCGATCTGGTTGAAGAAGTGGCGCGGATTGCGTCATTGACCAAGTTGGTCGGCAAGCCGATGCTGCGCGAACATGCCGGAGTTGCACGCCCCATTCTGACGCCAATGCAGCGGCGCGAAAACATGGCAAAACGCACGATTGCAACGCTTGGTTACAATGAATGCGTGACCTATTCGTTTATCGACAAAACCAGTGCCAAAATGTTTGGCGGCGGTGATGATGCCACCATGCTGGACAACCCGATTTCATCAGAAATGAGCCACATGCGTCCGGATTTGTTGCCCGGTTTATTGCAGGCCGCGGCGCGCAATCAGGCGCGTGGATTTATGGATATGGCGCTGTTTGAGGTTGGTCCTGCCTTTCATGGCGGCGAGCCGGGCGAGCAGCATTTGCTGGCCAGCGGCATTTTGGTTGGCCACACGGGCCCCAAAGATGTGCACGGACAGCGGCGCGCGGTTGATCTTTATGATGCCAAGGCCGATGCCGAGGCCGTGCTGTCGGCGATTGGTGCCCCTGCCAAAGTGCAGATTTTGCGCGGGGTTTCTGATTGGTGGCACCCAGGGCGCGCGGGAAAAATGTGTCTGGGGCCCAAGAAAACCATGGCAGTATTTGGCGAATTGCACCCTAAAATATTGGCGGCAATGGATGTGAAGGGGGCTGTTGTGGGCTTTACGGTGTTCCTTGAGCAGCCGCCTTTTGCGCGCAACAAAAAGACCACGCGACCGGCGCTGAATCTGCGCGATTTGCAGGCGGTCGAGCGTGATTTTGCCTTTGTGGTGGACGGGAAAACCGAGGCATTGACGCTGGTGAATGCGGCAGCTTCGGCGGATAATAAATTAATCGAAACAGTTCGGGTTTTTGATGAATTTATCGGCGGATCTCTGGGGGGTGATAAAAAATCACTGGCGATTTCGGTGCGCTTGCAGCCGGTGGATAAAACCCTGACCGAAGAGGATATTGCGGCGGTTTGCGAGAAAATAATCGCCAAGGTGGTCAAGGCCACGGGTGGCGAGCTGCGCGGATAGAATTTTTATGCCTGCGGCGCAGGTATTTAGGAAAAGAAGAAAGGGTTTGGGATGTTGAAGGTTTATTTATCGGGTGAAATTCATAGCGATTGGCGCGAGGTTATTATTGCCGGTGCCAAGGGGCTGGATGTGGAGTTTTCAGCACCTGTGACGCATCATCAGACATCGGATGATTGTGGCGCTGCAATTATGGGGGCCGAAGATGACAAGTTTTGGCACGACCATAAGGGCGCAAAGTTGAACGCCATTCGCACCCGCAGGGCTATTGAAAATGCGGATGTTGTCGTGGTGCGTTTTGGCGAGAAATATAAGCAATGGAACGCGGCATTTGATGCCGGATATGCGGCCGCTCTGGGCAAATCCCTGATTGTGTTGCACGGGGCCGATCACAGCCATGCGCTTAAAGAAGTTGATGCGGCGGCCTTGGCTGTCGTGCAGAATCCTGCGCAGGTTGTGCAGATTTTAGGTTATGTATTGACGGGTAAAATCAGCTAGGATTACTTTTGTAATTGGAGGCTTTATGACTTACGATTATGTGATTGTTGGTGGCGGCTCGGCCGGTTGCGTGCTGGCCGCGCGCCTGTCGGAAAATCCTGAAATCAAAGTGTGCCTGCTCGAGGCGGGTGGCAGTGGAGATAGCTTGTTGATCCGCGCCCCTGCCTTGGTTTCTACGATGACGCGGGGACGCCCGAAAATCAATAATTATGCCTTTAAGACGGTTGCGCAGCCCGGCTTGAACGGCCGGCGCGGTTATCAACCGCGCGGCAAGGCTTTGGGTGGTTCAAGCGCGATTAATGTGATGCTTTATTTGCGTGGCCATAAGCGCGATTATGATGGCTGGGCTGATTTGGGCTGCGATGGCTGGGGCTGGGATGATGTGCTGCCCTATTTCAAAAAAGCCGAGGCAAATACGCGCGGAGGCGATAATTTTCATGGCGCGGACGGGCCGTTGCAGGTGATGGATCAGAACGCGCCGCATGAGATTTCGCGCGCTTTTGTGGCGGCCTGCGAGACTATGAAAATTCCGCGAAATGATGATTTTAACGGGCCGAATCAAGACGGCGCAGGTCTGTTTCAAGTCACGCAATTTAGCGCCGGGCCAAAGAAGGGCGAGCGTTGTTCGGCTGCTGCCGCTTATTTATTTCCGGCCATGAAGCGCGGCAATTTGACGGTGATCACCAAGGCCCAGGTATCCAAGGTGATATTTGAGGGCAAGCGCGCGGTTGGGGTGGCGTATCGGTGTGCTGGCAAGCATCTGGTGATTGGTGCGATCCGCGAGGTGATCTTGTCGGCGGGTGCCTTTGGGTCTCCGCAAATTCTGATGCTGTCGGGGGTTGGTGCGCGGGCTGAAATTACCCCTCATGATATTGAAATGATTGTGGAATTGCCCGGTGTTGGCAAGAATTTACAGGACCATCTGGATTATACGGTTTCGTACCGTTCCAAGCGGCGCGATGTGACGGGGATTAATCCGGTTGGGCTGGCTAAATTGGCGGTTGCCGGTTTGAAATGGTGGCGAACGGGTGAGGGGCTGTTTACCACGCCATTTGTGGAAGGAGGCGCGTTTTTTCGCACGGACCCGGCACTAAAACAGCCCGATATGCAGCTGCATTTTATTGTCGGGATTGTTGATGATCACATGCGCAAGATGCGGTACCGGTTTGGCTATAGTTGCCATGTTTGCCTGTTGCAGCCCAAAAGCCGCGGCACAGTGACAATCCGCAGCTCTGATCCGGCCGCCACACCAAAAATTGACCCGCAGTTTTTATCTGAGCCGGAGGATTTGACCAAGCTGATGCGCGGGGCGCGCGTGATGGAAGGGGTGCTGGCCGCCAAGCCGTTTGAGCCGTGGCGAGGGCAGGTTTATTACCCGCATGATGGCAGTGATGCGGGGCTTGCGGCAATGATCCGAAACCGGGCCGACACGGTTTATCATCCCGTTGGCACCTGCCGGATGGGGCTGGATGATATGGCCGTGGTCGACCCTGAATTGCGGGTGCGCGGCGTTCAGGGATTGCGGGTGGTTGATGCCTCGATCATGCCCAATGTTGTGGGCGGCAATACCAATGCGCCCACAATTATGATCGCTGAAAAGGCGGCTGATATGATCCTGGATCAGCTGCGGGGCGGGCGTAACATACCGGCCTGAACGGCGGGGCGGGCAAGAAAACGGTTCAGGTAAGCATCGGTATTTTTCAATTCGGACCAGCCCACGCTTTCGCCCGATTTATAATGATCGCGCACAATGCGCAGCCAAGGTGCCGTTGAAATATCGGCAATGGAATAGTCACCGCAAATCCAGTCTTGTCCATCCAGCTGTTTATCCAGAACTTTTAGCAACCGCGCGGTTTCGTCGATGAAACGTTGGGCGGGGCGGGGGTCTTTTATTTCTTTGCCGGCAAAAAATGTGAAAAATCCCAACTGGCCAAACATCGGCCCAATGCCGCCCATTTGCCACATTAACCATTGCAGCACTTCAAGGCGTTTGAGCGGATCATCCGGCAGCAGTTGGCCGGTTTTTTCGGCCAGATAAATCAGGATTGCACCCGATTCAAACAACCCGACAGGTTTGCCGTCCGGCCCATCAGGGTCAATGATTGCCGGAAGTTTATTATTGGGGCTGAGCGAGAGGAATTCAGCGGTGAATTGATCACCATCACCAAAGGAAATTTTATGGGCATCATAGGCCAGCCCCATTTCCTCGAGCGCAATCGAAACCTTGACGCCATTGGGGGTGGGAAAGCCGTAATATTGGATATTGTTCGGATCAACCGGCGGCCAGCGTTTGGTGATCGGAAAGCTGCTAAGATCAGTCATTATGGTTTTCTCCATTTGGTTACGGGCTGGTTACGGGGAAATTATAGACACAGTTCCCCTGAAATAAAAGTTATCAAATCGTTTATTTTCATGCTATTAGCTGTGCTTACGCGCACCAAAGCTAAATTTTCAGCCGGTGTGTCAAACTGAAAAAAGGGACAGTGTATGTTAAAAGAGTTCAAGGATTTCATCGCCAAGGGCAACGTCATGGACATGGCCGTTGGTATCATTATCGGCGCGGCATTTACGGCGATCATCGGCTCACTCGTGGCCGATTTGATCAACCCGGTTATCAGCCTGTTTATGGGCGGGATTGATTTCTCGAGCATGGGTTACAGGCTGGGCGAAGGCGAAGACGGAGCAGTGTTTGCCTATGGTAAATTCATCATGGCGATCATCAACTTCCTGATTATTGCCTTTGTGGTGTTCATGTTGGTCAAGGCTGTGAATAAAGCCAAAAAGGCCGAAGAAGAGGCCGCGCCGGCGCCCGATCCAGGCCCGAGCGAAATTGATTTGCTGAAGGAAATTGCAGCATCTCTTAAAAAATAGGCAGTTAATACAATTGGTTACAAAAAGGCCCGCCTGCCAGTGGCGGGCCTTTTTTGTTATTTGATCGCAAGCGTGGGCGATAAAACATCAATGCCCAAGGCCTGACCAACCGCGTAATACGTTAGCTGGCCCGCGTGCAAATTCAGGCCGGCCAGCAGGTGCGCATCATCGGCGCAGGCCTGTTTCCAACCCTTGTCCGCCAGTGCCAGCATGAACGGCATTGTGGCATTTCCCAGCGCGATTGTTGCGGTGCGGGCAACCGCGCCGGGCATGTTGGCAACGCAGTAATGCATGATGCCATCCACATCATAAATCGGGTCTTGGTGCGTGGTGGCGCGCGATGTTTCAAAGCAGCCGCCTTGGTCAATTGCCACATCGACAATCGCCGCACCCGGTTTCATTTCAGCCAATTGCGCGCGGCTGATCAATTTGGGCGCGGTCGCTCCGGGCACCAGAACCGCGCCGATCACCATATCGGCCTGCCGGACCAGCTCGATGGTGTTTCCGCCGCTGGCATAACTGTTTTTGAAATCGCGCCCGAACACATCATCCAGATAGCGCAGCCGTGCCAAGGAGCGATCCAGCACCGTCACATCCGCCCCCATTCCGGCGGCGATACGCGCGGCATTTGTGCCAACCACCCCGCCTCCAATCACCACGACACGGGCCGGGCCAACGCCGGGCACGCCACCCATCAAAATGCCGCGACCGCCGTTGGCTTTTTGCAAGGTCCATGCGCCAACTTGCGGGGCCAAACGGCCCGCGACTTCGGACATCGGGGCCAGCAAAGGCAGCCCGCCGCCGGCATCCGTGACCGTTTCATAGGCGATGGCGGTGCAGCCGCTTGCCAGCAGATCGCGGGTTTGATCGGGGTCAGGTGCAAGGTGCAAATAGGTGAACAGCAACTGGCCTTCGCGCAGCATTTTTCGCTCGCTGGGCTGTGGTTCTTTGACCTTGACGATCATCTCGGCGATTTTAAATATTTCAGCAGCAGTGCCCAGAATTTTGGCCCCTGCTGCGGTGTAATCCTGGTCTGTAAAACCCGCGCCGGTTCCTGCGCCGGCTTGGATCACCACCTTGTGACCGTGGGCGATGGCTTCGCCGGCTGCATTGGGCGTTATTCCGACGCGAAATTCTTGGGGTTTGATTTCTTTCGGGCATCCTATGATCATGGCGTGTCCTCCTTTGCCTGTGTGCCCCGTTTAGTCAGGGCTTGACGCAATTACTTTGAAAAGATGGTGGCATTTTGTGGAAATATTGGTAAATTCTTCGAAGGGTAGACTATTTTTTAGAAGGAACTATTGCCCAGATGGAACTTGACAGTATAGATCGCCGAATACTGAATGCTTTACAGCGGCGCGGGCGGATGTCAAATGCGGATTTGTCGGAAAAGATTAACCTGTCGCCATCGGCCTGTCACAGGCGGGTTCAGCGACTGGAGGCGGATGGTTATATCAAGGATTATGTGGCCTTGTTGGATCCGCGAAAACTGGGCAAACCATCGACCGTATTTGTAGAAATTACCCTGTCTGGGCAGGCCGATGAGCTGCTTGAAGCATTCGAGCGCGAAGTGGCGCGGGTGCCCGATGTGCTGGAGTGTCATTTGATGGCGGGCGCGGCAGATTATTTGCTGAAGGTGGTCGCGCAGGATACCGAAGATTTCGCCCGCATTCACCGGCGTTATCTGGCGTGTTTGCCGGGGGTGGCGCAGTTGCAGTCGTCATTTGCTTTGCGCACTGTGTTCAAGACAACGGCGTTGCCCGTGTAAAATTTTATGCCTGCGGCGCGGATATTTATAGAACAATAATGGGCTAGGTTGGGTCCACGAGAGTAACGATGTCGGCCATGATTTTATTTAGCTCGAAATCTTTGGGTGTGTAAATCCGGGCAACCCCCATTTCCAGCAGAATTTTAGCGTCTTCTTCGGGAATAATGCCGCCGGCGATAATCGGAATATGCGCCAGACCAGCAGCGGCCATTTCATTGACCAGCTGTTCCAGCAGCGGGATGTGAGAACCGGACAGAATTGACAATCCAACCACATGCGGTTCTTCGCGAATTGCGGCGGTGACGATTTCTGCGGGCGTCAGCCGAATACCCTCGTAGCAGATTTCCATGCCGCAATCGCGCGCACGCGTGGCAATTTGCTCGGCCCCGTTTGAGTGCCCGTCAAGGCCGGGTTTGCCGACCAAAAGTTTCAGGCGGCGGCCCAGCTTGTCGGAAACCGCATCCACTTGGCCGCGGATTTCGTCCAGATTTTCTGTGCGGTTTGACGGGTTTTTCGAAACGCCAGTCGGCGCGCGGTAGCCGCCGAAAACATCGCGGATCACAGCGCCCCATTCGCCGGTTGTTGCGCCTGCGCGTGCCGCTTTGATCGAGGCCGGCATGATGTTTTCATCGCAAAGCGCAACGCGGCGCAAGTTTTTCAGCGCGTCCTGAACGGCCGCCTCGTCACGCGTTTTGCGCCATGCAATCAGGCGGCCAATCTGGTCGGCTTCGGCATTGGCATCCGAAACCATGATCGCGCCGTCGCCCGCCGTTAACGGGCTTTGCGCGGCCTCGGTCCAGCGGTTTACGCCAACCACGGTGGTGTCGCGGGTTTCGATGCGGCTGATGCGCACCGCGTTGGATTCAACCAGCCGTGATTTCATATATTCAATCGCCGCCACCGCCCCGCCCATGCTGTCGATCCGGGCCAATTCAGAGCGCGCGCCGGATTTTAGCTCCTCGACTTTGCGCTCGATTGCCGGGTTGCCATCAAACAGATCCTCGTATTCCAGCAGGTCGGTTTCATAGGCCAAAATTTGCTGCATCCGCAACGACCATTGCTGATCCCACGGGCGCGGCAGGCCCAGTGCCTCGTTCCATGCCGGCAGCTGCACAGCGCGGGCGCGGGCGTTTTTTGAAAGCGTCACCGCCAGCATTTCGATCAAAATCCGGTAGACATTATTTTCGGGCTGCTGTTCGGTCAGGCCCAATGAGTTGACCTGAACGCCATAGCGAAAGCGGCGGAATTTGGGGTTTTCAACACCGTAACGCTCAAGCGTGATTTCATCCCACAGATCGACAAAAGCGCGCATTTTACAAAGCTCGGTCACAAAGCGGATGCCGGCATTTACAAAAAACGAAATGCGCCCGACCATGGCGGGAAAATCATCGGCCGGGACTTTGGCGCGCAAATCATCCAGCACGGTGGTGGCGGTGGCCAGCGCGAATGCCAATTCCTGTTCCGGTGTCGCGCCGGCCTCTTGCAAGTGGTAGGAACACACATTCATCGGGTTCCATTTTGGCAAATGTTCGCGTGTGTAGGCCGCGATATCGGTAATCATACGCAAGGATGGCTTGGGCGGGCAGATGTAGGTGCCGCGCGACAGATATTCCTTGATGATGTCGTTTTGCACCGTGCCTTGCAGCGTGAAAACATCCGCGCCCTGTTCCTCGGCGGCTGCGATATAAAGCGCTAGCAACCAAGGTGCGGTGGCGTTGATTGTCATCGAAGTGTTCATTTGCCCAAGCGGAATATCGGCAAACAGGCTGCGCATATCGCCAAGGTGATTGATCGGAACGCCAACCTTGCCGACCTCGCCTTTGGCTAAAATGTGGTCGCTGTCGTAACCGGTTTGGGTGGGCAGATCAAAGGCAACGGACAGGCCGGTTTGACCCTTGGCCAGATTGCTGCGGTAAAGCGCGTTCGAGGCCGTGGCCGTGGAATGCCCAGCATAGGTGCGAAACAGCCACGGCCTTGTTTTGTCGCGAGGTTGGTTGGGTGTGGGCATGGGCTGACCTCGTTT
>CAYYXZ010000051.1:0-2350 GCA_964475715.1 uncultured Marinosulfonomonas sp.
TGGCTTTACTCTAAACCAGATCGGTAATTATGCTTCGCAATACTGCAATGCCTTCGCCTTTTTCCGACGAGGTTAAAACCAGTTCGGGATATGCGGCGGGATGTTTTGAGATTGCTTTGCGCACTTGCTCCAGCACTGCGGCGCGTTCATGGTCTTTGATCTTATCGGCTTTGGTTAGCACCACCTGAAAGGTCACTGCAGCACGATCAAGCAGGCTGAGAATTTCTTCATCCACAGTTTTGACACCGTGGCGCGCATCAATCAGCACAAAAGCACGGCGCAGGGTTTGGCGCCCTGCAAGATAGGATTTCAGCAAGCGTTGCCATTTTTCCACCACGGGAATTGGCGCATTTGCATAGCCATAGCCGGGCAAATCCACCAGATAGGGACCGTTCAGGGTGGTGAAATAGTTAATTTCCTGCGTCCGGCCCGGAGTGTTGGAAGCCCGCGCCAAACCTTTTCGCCCTGTTAGCGCATTGATCAGGGTGGATTTTCCGACATTGGAGCGCCCTGCAAAGCAAACTTCAAGCCGATCAGCCGGCGGCAAGCCGTCCATTGCCACAACACCTTTTAGAAATTCGGTGTTGCCTGCAAACAGCTTGCGACCACGCTCTTTGGTTTCGTAATCGGGTATTTCGGCAATGCTAAACGGGATTTCCATTTTTTGGGCCTTGTTTTCATTGATGAGAGGTTGCGATTACTTTTTGTCCTTGTTTTTGTGTTTATCAAAGCTTGCTTTGATATTGCCAAATACATCAGGTTTGACGCCCTGGATTCGCATAATGGTATATTGCTGGATAAAGGTGATCGTGTTGTTGGTAATCCAGTAAAGCACCAGACCCGAGGCAAAACTACCCAGCATGAACATAAACACCCACGGCATCCAGGCAAAAATCATGGCTTGGGTTGCGTCGGTTGGTGTCGGGTTCAGCTTTTGCTGCAACCACATGGAAACCCCAAGCAAAATTGGCATTATACCAATGGCGACCAGTGCCAGAATCGATCCCGGCTCGGGACCGGCGAATGGCAACAGGCCAAACAGGTTGATAATCGAGGACGGATCGGGCGCTGAAAGGTCGCGGATCCAGCCAATCCAAGGGGCGTGGCGCACCTCGAGGGTCACAAAGATCACCTTGTAAAGCGAAAAGAAGATCGGAATTTGCAGCAGGATCGGCAGACAACCCGCAGCCGGATTGACCTTTTCCTTTTTGTAAAGCGCCATCATTTCCTTTTGCATCTTTTGCTTGTCATCGCCGCAACGCTCTTTCAGCGCTTCCATTTCGGGCTGCAAGGTTTTCATTCGGGCCATAGAGACATAGGATTTATAGGCCAACGGCAGCAACACGGCCTTGATGATGATGGTCAGGGCGATAATCGACCAACCCATATTACCGATATAGATGTTCAATGTGTGCAGCAGCCAGAAAATCGGCTTGGTCAGGAAGAAAAACCAGCCCCAGTCGATAGAATCCAAAAACCCAAGAATACCGTCCTCATTTTGATGTGCCCGGATGACGTCCCATTCCTTTGCTCCGGCAAACAGGCGGGTTTGCACACTGACCGTTGCGCCGGGGCCTACTGTCTGGATTGGCAGGCGGGCCTCGGTTGTGAAAATTTGATGGCCCGGAATATATTTTGCTACCGAAGTGAAGCTTTGACCTGGGTCGGGGATGATGCTTGTCATCCAGTTTCTGTCTGTAAAGCCAACCCAGCCGTTACTTTCGACTTCGATCAATTCAGCATGGGCACCCTCGGATTGGACAAAAGCGAAGTCGGGCATTTTGTTGTATTTGGTTTCATCCAGCTTGCCATCGGACATCCGCACGACGCCTTCGTGCAAAATGAAAAAGCCAATCACATCCGGCTCGCCATAGCGGGCAATGATAGCATAGGGAAACAAACGGCGGGTGATTTCAGAGGTGTTTTTAACGGATTGGGTAACCGAGAACATAAAATTTTCATCAATTTCTATCGTGCGTCTAAATGTCAGCCCACTGTCGTTGTCCCATTTTAAGGTTACGGGGGTTTCAGTGGTTAGGATGTCGCCACTTTCCAGCGACCATAGCGTATTTGGGCCGGGAACGGCATCGGCGCCAAGGTCACCAGCACGGCCCCAACCATAGACTACATAATAGGGATGCTCCTCACCGTAAGGTGACAGCAGGGTAACCAGAGGGGAATCCGGTTCCAACGTTTCACGGTAGCTTTTCAGTTCCAGATGATCAATGCGCCCACCGAGCAGCGAGATCGAGCCGCCAAGTTCAGCAGTGTCAATTGTAATGCGCCCTGCGGCTGTCAAGCTTTGAGCGTATGAACTGGTTGAAATATCCGGCGCGGTGGTGTTGTCGGG
>CAYYXZ010000051.1:2450-9493 GCA_964475715.1 uncultured Marinosulfonomonas sp.
TTTGGTGTTTTGGTCAATTTCTGGCTGTGTTGATGTATCCATGTCAATGTGTCCTCAAACGGCATCGGTCGGGCAAGGCCAAAACCTTGAATATGATCGCAACCGAGTTGGGCTAGCATGGCATGCTCCCCCACAGTTTCCACGCCTTCTCCAAGGGTTTCCAGACCAAGCTGTTGGGCCATGCTCAGAATTGCCGAAACCATGCGTTGCTGTTCGGGATCCGTATCGACTTTCATAACAAACGAGCGGTCAATTTTAATCCGGCCCACGGCAAAACGGCGAATATTGGCGATTGACGCATGTCCGGTGCCAAAATCATCCAGATCAATCGCGCAACCCAGTTTGGCCAGATCCGCGATGTTACGGGTGATGATATCGTCATCGGTTTTGGCCACAACGGTTTCCAGAATTTCAACGGCCAACCGCCCAGGCGCAAGATCAAAGCGGTCCAACTCCCAACGGATTTTATCAACCAGTTGCGGGTTTCGCAACTCGTCACTGGAAAAGTTCACCCCGACCATGGGTACAGAAAAACCCTTTTTTTCCCACATTTTTAGCGACGAGAGCGCATGATATAAAATCACTTCGCTAAGGCGTTCGGATAAACCGGCCTGCTCAATCGCAGGCAAAAAATCACCGGGGGAAATCATGCCTTGTTCTGGATGATGCCAGCGTGCCAAAGCCTCAAAACCTGTTATCTCGCCTGTATCCGTAGATATTTGCGGCTGAAACCATGGCCGGATCTGACCTGCATCCAATGCTGTGCTAACCTCATCTATCAGGGCATGTTCTGCCTTGGCTTTAGTCTGCATTTCTGTCGAATAACTGCGGATTGCGGCAGGCCCATTTAGCTGCGCGTCAGCCAAAGCCATTTCGGCCGCAGCCAACATGGATTCGCCGATGGGTTCAGGCGCACGGTTAAACAGGCAAAAACCAACCGAGCAAGAAATATAAACAGTGGTCGCATTCAGGCTAAGAGGTTCTGTTATTGCCGTTTGTAGACGTGCGGATATTTGGATCAGGCTTTCCAGATCGGCGCGGCGAACCGGCGCAAGCGCAATGGCAAATGTTGCGCCGTCAAGGCGGCAAATTTCATCATTATCACGCAAAACACTACGCAAACGTTCACTGCTTTTATGTAAAATATCATCGCAGGCTTTGTGCCCCAAACGCGTCACCAAAGCGGCATAATCATCCAGCTCGACCACCAGTGCGGCGGTGGTGCGCCCGGTGTGTGCGCTGGTTTCCAGCACTTGATCAAGCGCATTTTCGATGCTTTCGCGTTGCCCCAAACCGGCAGTTCTGGACCACGTTTTGCCAGAGGCTATTTTTTCAGGGCTTCCAATAACAGCAATGAATGCCGGAATAATCAAGGCCGCAACCAACAGCGCAGTTTCCCCCCCCAGCCAGAAACTCCCCAGTGTAATTGCCGGAAGAAAAGCCAGTGTTTGCGGCCCGTAAAGAACGCTTTGGATATTTCGGCGAGAAAATATATCAAGAAATCTAGCCCAAAACGGCATTATAAGCATCCTTTTGCTGTGCGTGGCAGTGCCACAGCGGTTCAGCAGGGAAGCTACAAAATTTTGATCAGCACAGAGTTAACGCAAGTCAGGAATTTGTTTATCATTTTCATCAATTAATTCAGGGTTTCGTAACAAAGCCGCAAAATCAAACAATTTTGGATCCAGCAGATGGCTGGGCCGTGCGTTCATCAGCGCACGAAACATCACCTGCCTGCGACCCGGCGCGTTTTTTTCCCAACCATCCAGAATCGCCTTGACTTGCTGGCGTTGCAGCCCGTCTTGTGATCCGCATAAATCACACGGAATAATTGGATATTTCATCGCCTTGGCGAATTTTTCACAATCGGCTTCGGCCACATGGGCCAATGGTCTGTAAACGAATAAATCACCTTTTTCATTCAGCAGTTTTGGTGGCATCGTGGCCAGTCGCCCGCCATGAAACAGGTTCATGAAAAAGGTTTCCAGAATGTCATCACGATGATGCCCCAGCACAATGGCGCTGCAATTTTCCTCACGGGCGATACGGTAAAGATTGCCACGACGCAGCCGCGAGCAGAGCGAACAAAAGGTGCGCCCCTCGGGGATTTTATCGGTGACAATGGAATATGTGTCCTCGTATTCAATCCGGTGGGGCACTTGCATTTTCTCTAAAAATTCCGGGATTACAGTGGCCGGAAAATTGGGCTGACCCTGATCCAGATTGCAGGCCAGCAGCTCGACCGGCAGCAATCCGCGCCATTTCAATTCGTGCAAAACGGCCAATAGGGTATAGCTGTCTTTGCCACCGGACAGACAGATCAACCAACGGGTGCCGCGCTCGATCATGCCGTATTGCTCAACCGCTTCACGGGTTTGGCGCACAATGCGTTTGCGCAGTTTTTTAAACTCGGTGGTTGAAGGCGCGCCGTAAAATAGCGGGTGGATGTCGTCGGTTTGGGTGCTCATGGGGGAAATGCCTAGGCCTGAATTGTGGATTGAAACGCGTTAATGATCGTGGTCGCAGCCATCAACCGGATCATATCCACAGCCACCCCAAGGGTTGCAACGGCCAATGCGTTTGGTCGCCATCCAGCCGCCTTTGATCGCGCCGTGTTTTTGTAAGGCCTCCAGCGCATAGGCGCTGCAAGTGGGCAAATAACGGCAGTTAAAACCTACCCACGGGCTGAAAATTAACCGGTAGGCGCGGATTGGCAGCGCAAGAATATGGGCAAGCGGGCTCATTTGGTTTTGCCGTGGATAACGGTCAGCGCGTGGTTCAAATCGGCCAGCATATTTAAATAGGGCCGCCGCGCTGTGATGTTTGCGCGCCCGATCAGCACATAATCCCAACCGGCATGGCCCTTTATTGGCAAAACCTCGCGTGCGATGGCCCGCAGGCGGCGTTTGGCGCGGTTGCGCGCAACAGCATTGCCGACTTTTTTGGAACAGGTGAAACCAACGCGGACCGTTGCAGGCTCAGAATCAGCTTGTCCCCGTTTGCGCGCCTGCAAAATTAGCCCCTTGGTCGATTGCCGTTTGGCCCGCGCGGCCAATAAAAAATCGGGCCGGTTTTTAATGGTCTTCAGACAGGTGAAAACCGCCGATGGCGCATGCACAGCATTAGGGCAATTGCCTGCTGTGGGTGCCTTCGGCGGTGTCATATTGGATGACCTTTAGATAACAGTGCCTTAAGCGCTGAGTTTGGTGCGCCCCTTGGCACGGCGCGCGTTCAGGATTTTACGCCCTGCTTTGGTTGCCATGCGCGCACGAAAACCGTGGCGGTGTTTGCGAACCAGATTCGATGGTTGAAATGTGCGTTTCATCGCCGTCTCCGTGAAGTTTAGTGTCAGTTATCAGACCTGCACCCGTAAAGGATTCGAAAGGCCTTGGTGTTTGAAGTCCGTGGTTTAGGCGCAAGTTACAGGTAAGTCAATTCGCCAATCGCACCAAATGTGCAACAAATGGCGTAAACTTCCGGTTAAATGTTTCAATGCAGGGCCAAAGCCTGCCTGAAAATGAAATAACGCCTCACCGATGATCAAGGCGGCGTGAGCGGGGCACATATATTTCGCCAAACCCCGCGTGTTGTGTTGTAACAGGGCAGGGCGGCACAAGGGCGGGGCGGCAAGGAAAACAAAATGAGCGATACAAAGAAAAGCAACACCATGCGGTATTTGCTGATGGGGTTCATCATAACAGTGGCTGTGATTGGTGCGTTTGTTTTGCGCGATTCGCTGTCATTTGAGGCGCTGCGTGATAACCGCGAGGCGTTGCTTGGGTTTCGGGATCAAAATTATGTTTTTACGGTGTTGGTATTTATCGCGATTTACACGTTGATCGTGGCGTTTTCATTGCCCGGTGCGGCGATTGCCTCGATCACAGGCGGGTTTTTATTTGCAACTTTTTGGGGCTCTGTTTTCAATGTGGTCTCGGCAACTATCGGTGCGACGCTGATTTTTACGGCGGTGCGTTGGGGCCTGGGGGGGCGATTTGCGGCCAAAATGCAGGCCAGCCAAGGGGCGGTTAAAAAAATCAAGGACGGGATTGACGAAAACCAGTGGTCGATGCTGTTTTTAATCCGTCTGGTTCCGGCTGTGCCGTTTGTGGTGGCCAATCTGGTGCCGGCGATGGTTGGTGTGCCGCTGCACCGTTTTGTGATTTCAACCTTTATCGGAATTATTCCGGGTGCGGTTGTTTATACGGCTGTTGGCGCCGGGCTGGGCGAGGTTTTTGCACGCGGTGAAACGCCGGATTTCGGTATTATATTCCAGCCTGAAATCCTGCTGCCGATCCTTGGGCTGTGTCTGTTGGCGGCGTTGCCGATGCTGCTGAAATTAATTAAGAAATAGAGGGTGGTTATGGAAAATATCAAAACGGATATTTGCATTATCGGCGCAGGTTCCGGCGGGCTTTCGGTTGCGGCGGGCGCTGTGCAAATGGGCGCGAATGTGGTGCTGCTTGAGGGCCATAAAATGGGCGGTGATTGTTTGAATTATGGCTGTGTTCCTTCAAAGGCGCTGCTGGCGGCGGGCAAATCGGCCATGGAATTTGGCAAGGCCATGGATCATGTCACCGCTGTGATTGACAAGATTGCCCCCCATGACAGCGCGCAGCGATTTCAGGGGCTGGGGGTGAAAGTAATTTCGCAATATGGGAAATTCATCTCGCCGAGCCAAGTGCAGACCGCCGACACCATCATCACCGCGCGCCGTTTTGTGATTGCCACCGGATCATCGCCTTTTGTGCCGCCAATTGCGGGCCTGCAAACCGTGCCTTACGACACCAACGAAACCATTTTTCAAAACCGCGAAAAACCAAGGCATCTGCTGGTGGTTGGTGCCGGTCCGATCGGCATGGAAATGGCACAGGCGCACCGGCGGCTGGGCTGTGAGGTGACGGTGATTGAAGGGGCCAAAGCCATGGGGCACGAAGACCCTGAAATGGCGGCGATTGTGCTGGATAATCTGCGCAGCGAGGGTGTCGAAATTATCGAAGATACCATGGTTAAGGAAATTCGCGGCCAAAAAGGCGCGATTGAAATCGAGGCGGTTGGCGGGCGCATTTTCAAGGGGTCTCATTTATTAATGGCTGTGGGTCGCAAACCCAATCTGGAGCGTCTGGATTTGCAGGCCGCAGGCATTGAATATCATCGTGGCGGTGTAAAAGTTGGCGCGAATTTGCGCAGCTCGAACAAGCGGGTTTATGCGATTGGCGATGTGGCGGGGGGGCTGCAATTTACCCATGTGGCCGGCTATCATGCCGGTGTGGTGCTTAAATCTATGCTGTTTGGCTTGCCGTCAAAAGCCAAAACCGCGCATCTCCCGTGGGCAATTTATACCGACCCCGAGCTGGCACAGGTTGGTTTAACCGAGGCACAGGCCAAAGAAAAACACGCCAACCGGCTGGAAGTTGTGCGGTTTGACTTTGCCGGTAATGATCGTTTGATTACGGCACGCAAAGCCAAGGGGTTGATCAAGGTGATGGTGGTTAAGGGGCGTCCGGTCGGGGTCTCGATTGTTGGGCCATTGGCGGGCGAATTGATCGGGGTTTGGGCGATGGCATTGGCCAACAACATGAAGATGCGCGCGATTGCCGCCACCGTGTTGCCCTATCCGACTGTGGGCGAGGTTAACAAACGTGCGGCGGGCGCTTATTTCAGCCCCAGATTATTTGAAAACACGATGGTCAAACGTGTGGTTGGCTTTGTGCAGCGCTTCCTGCCATAATCGGCCCAAAAAGGACTGAAATGTTTTTGAACTCTCTTACTGGCCGGTTTTTTGCCCTGACAATCGTGTTTGTCATGCTGGCCGAGATTTTGATTTTTGTGCCCTCGATTGCGCGATTTCGCGAGGATTATTTGCTGTTGCGGCTTGAAAAGGCCCAGATTGCATCTTTGGCGCTACTGGCCGGGGACCGGGTTTCAAACGAATTAGAGATCGAACTGCTGCAAAATGCGGATGTTTATAATGTGGTGCTGCGCCGCGATGACATGCGCCAGCTTATTTTATCTTCGCCGGTTCCCTCCACAATTTCGGGAACCTATGATTTGCGCGACCCCACATCGTTTCAGCTGATCCGCGATGCGATGCTGCGTTTGGCGCAAAGCGAAAGCCAAATTATCCGGGTTATCGGCGAGCCGGTGAAGGGCGCGGGTTTACAAATCGAAGTCACGATGGGGGCGACGCCGCTGCGCGATGCGATGATTGAATACGGTTTGAATATTCTAAAGCTCTCGGCGATTATTTCGGTATTTACGGCGCTGTTGCTGTTTTTGGCTGTGCGCAGTTTTCTTTTGAAACCGATCCAGCGTGTTGTGTACTATCTGAAAACCTATGAGGCCGCCCCCGAGGATGTGCGCCGCATCATTGAACCCAAGGCAAGAATTCTGGAACTGCGCGAGGCTGAAGAAGCTTTGAAATCGATGCAGACGCAGTTGACCGCAGCGCTGAAACAAAAGGAGCGTTTGGCGCAAATGGGCGGGGCTGTGGCCAAGATCAGCCATGATTTGCGCAATATTCTGACCACCACCGGATTGTTCGTTGACCGGATGGAAACCAGCGCTGATCCGATGGTGCAAAAAGCCGCGCCAAAGTTGGTAAATTCGCTTTCGCGCGCCGTTAACCTTTGTGAAAGCACGCTTGCTTTTGGCAAAGCCGAAGAAGCCGCGCCTGCGTTGACGCGCCTGCCTTTGCTTGATGTTGTCAATGATGTGCTGGAGGGCGAGCGTTTGGCCGTTGGCGAGGCTGCGGTAAGTTACCGCGAGGATATCGCGGCGGATCTGATTATCCGGGCCGACCCTGAGCAACTTTACCGTGTGATCAGCAACATCGTGCGCAATGCGCGTCAGGCGATCATGGCGACGGGCGGGGCGGGAGAAATAGTAATTGCTGGGTATGAAGATACGGATAACTGGGTCATAATCATCACCGACACTGGCCCCGGATTGCCGCCAAAGGCACGCGAGCATTTGTTCACGCCTTTTCAGGGCGGTGTGCGCAAGGGCGGGACGGGTCTGGGATTATCAATCGCGGCGGAACTGAT
>CAYYXZ010000052.1:0-4620 GCA_964475715.1 uncultured Marinosulfonomonas sp.
GGCTGCGATGAAGCTGCCGGTAAAAACCCGTACAGTGGTTCGCGAAGATTGGTAAAATAACGGTGGGCTAAAACCTGCCTTGGATAAAAGGTTGCTATATCCCTCAATGGGGGATAAAGCAGCCTTTCACTATGCACTCCGCTGGAATCAGGGTGACCCGCCGTTACAAAAAACGGGGCCTGCCAGTGATGTTGAAAGAAGGGATAAGGCGATGAACGCCAAGGAATTACACGACAAGACACCGGATCAGCTGCAAGACGAGCTGGCGACCCTGAAAAAGGAATCGTTTAATTTGCGGTTTCAGCAGGCTACAGGTGCACTGGAAAACACTTCAGGTATTCGCAAGGCCCGCCGTAATGCGGCGCGTGTGAAAACTGTGCTTAACCAAAAAGCTGCTGCGGCAGCGACTGACGAATAGGAGCCTAGAAATATGCCAAAACGTATACTTACAGGCACCGTGACAAGCGATGCCAATGAACAAACTGTTACGGTTTCCGTTGAGCGCCGCTTTACGCACCCTGTTTTGAAGAAAACCATTCGGAAGTCCAAAAAATACCGGGCTCACGATCCAAAGAACGATTTCAAAGTTGGCGACCAAGTCCGCATTCAGGAATGCGCGCCAATTTCGAAAACCAAACGCTGGGAGGTTTTGGCAAGTTAAGCCAGAACACTTCAGTTTAATCGAAACCCTGGGGGCACCGGCAGGCATGCCGCCCCATAGGTCGGGAGAAATCAAATGATCCAGATGCAAACCAACCTGGATGTTGCTGACAATAGCGGCGCTCGCCGTGTTCAGTGCATCAAGGTATTGGGTGGTTCCAAGCGTAGATACGCATCCGTTGGCGACATTATTGTCGTTTCGGTAAAGGAAGCCATCCCGCGCGGTCGCGTGAAAAAAGGCGACGTGCGCAAGGCCGTCGTCGTGCGCACCGCCAAAGAAGTCCGTCGCGCTGACGGCACGGCCATCCGTTTTGATACCAATGCGGCTGTTATCCTTAACAACAACAACGAGCCACTGGGCACCCGTATCTTTGGGCCAGTCGTTCGCGAGTTGCGCGCGAAGAACTTCATGAAGATCATCTCGCTCGCACCGGAGGTGCTGTAAGATGGCTGCTAAATTGAAAAAAGGCGACAAGATCGTCGTGCTTTGCGGCAAGAACAAGGGTAAAGAGGGCGAAATTGCCTCGGTTAACCCATCTGCCGGCAAAGCCATCGTGGAGGGCGTGAATGTTGCGATCCGCCACGTTCGTCAATCCAAGGATTCTCAGGGTGGCCGCATTCCGCAAGCCATGCCGATTGATCTGTCAAATCTGGCGCTGATCGATAGCAAGGGCAAAGCAACCCGTGTTGGTTTTCGTATGGAAGACGGCAAAAAAGTCCGCTTCGCCAAAACAACAGGGGAGACCGTATAATGCTGGATGATGCAAAATACACTCCGCGCCTAAAGTCGCTTTATAAAGAGACTATTCGCGCTGCTCTGAAAGAAGAGTTCGGTTATAAAAACGATATGATGATCCCGCGGCTTGATAAAATCGCGTTGAACATGGGTATCGGTGAAACCGTCAAGGACACCAAGAAAATCAGATCTGCCGAAGCCGAACTGACCGCGATTGCCGGCCAGAAGGTTGTGATCACCAAGGCGAAAAAATCGGTTGCGACCTTTCGGGTTCGCGAAGATATGCCGCTGGGTGTCAAGGTGACGTTGCGCGGCAACCGGATGTATGAATTTCTGGACCGTTTGATCACTGTTGCCATGCCGCGTATCCGCGATTTCCGTGGTGTTTCCGCCAAATCGTTTGACGGGCGCGGCAACTACGGCATGGGTCTGAAAGAACACATCGTTTTCCCCGAAGTTGATTATGATAAAATCGACGAAGTTTGGGGAATGGACATCGTAATCTGCACCACCGCGAATAATGATGCGGAAGCAAAAGCATTGTTGAAGGCACTAAACATGCCTTTCACAAGCTAAGCGGTAGGAGAGAGAAAACATGGCTAAGAAAGCAATGGTTGAACGCGAATTGAAGCGTCAGAAGCTGGTGGTAAAATATGCCGCCAAGCGTGCGGCACTCAAAGACGTTATCAACGACGAAAACAAGCCGATGGAAGAGCGCTTCAACGCGACTTTGAAATTGGCGAAACTACCACGTGATTCATCGGCAACACGGCTGCATAACCGCTGCCAGCTGACGGGTCGTCCGCATGCTTATTATCGTAAGCTTAAAGTATCGCGTATCGCGCTGCGGGAATTGGCCAGCAATGGTCTGATCCCCGGCATGGTCAAGTCAAGCTGGTAAGGGAGAGAAGATATGAATGATCCTATCGCTGATATGCTCACCCGGATCCGGAATTCGAGCATGCGCGGCAAGTCCACAGTTATGACCCCTGATTCCAAACTTCGTGTTCGGGTTCTGGATGTTTTGGCTGACGAGGGCTACATCCGTGGCTATGAGAAAATGACTGGTGAAGATGGCCATCCGGCAATCGAAATCAGCCTGAAATATTTCGATGGCACCCCCGTTATTCGTGAACTGAAACGGGTTTCAACCCCGGGTCGGCGCGTTTATCTGGGTGTTAAGGAAATTCCGCAGATCCGTCAGGGTCTGGGTATTTCGATTGTCTCCACGTCCAAGGGCGTGATGTCGGATGCTGCTGCACGCAATGCCAATGTTGGCGGCGAAGTGCTTTGCACCGTATTCTAGGGGGCTGATATGTCAAGAATTGGTAAAAAGTCGGTTTCTCTGCCAAGCGGTGTTAGCGCATCCTTGTCGGGTCAAACCGTCGAAGTTAAGGGCCCAAAAGGCACGCTTAGCTTTACGGCAACGGACGATATAACGATCACGATCGATGGCGACAGTGTTGGCGTTGCGCCGCGCGGTTCGTCCAAACGTGCCCGCCAGCAGTGGGGCATGAGCCGCACAATGGTGGCCAACTTGGTAACGGGCGTGACGGACGGTTTCAAAAAAGAGCTGGAGCTGAACGGTATCGGTTATCGTGCTAAAATGCAGGGCAATGTTTTGAATTTGACACTGGGTTTGTCCCACGATGTTAATTTTGAAGTGCCGTCCGATGTGACTGTTACGACGCCCAAAACGACGATTATCATCGTTGAAGGCATCAGCTCGCAACGGGTTGGACAGATTGCTGCAGAAATTCGCGCTTGGCGTAAACCAGAGCCTTACAAGGGCAAGGGCATCAAGTATAAAGATGAATTTATCTTCCGCAAAGAAGGTAAGAAGAAGTAAAGGACCCAGGATATGGCAAACAGCAAAAGAGACCTGTTTCTGAAACGCCGCCTGCGCGTTCGGAACAAACTGCGCAAAACCTCAAACGGGCGTCCCCGTTTGTCGGTGCATCGCAGCAACAAAAACATCCAAGTTCAGTTGATCGACGATGCCAATGGCGTCACGCTCGTATCTGCCTCCTCAATGGAGAAAGATTTGGGTGTGGTCGGCAAAAACAACATCGAGGCAGCCGCCAAAGTTGGCGCTGCGATTGCAGAACGCGCGAAAGCAGCCAAAGTGAGCGAATGTTATTTCGACCGCGGCGGTTTCCTCTTTCACGGGAAAGTCAAGGCCTTGGCCGACGCTGCCCGTGAAGGCGGCCTTAAGTTTTAGGAGACGATTTTATGGCTAGAGATAATAATCGGGGTAAACGTCGCGATCGTGATGAAACACCTGAATTCGCCGATCGTCTGGTGGCGATCAACCGGGTTTCCAAAACCGTAAAAGGTGGTAAGCGCTTTGGTTTTGCCGCACTTGTGGTGGTTGGCGATCAAAAGGGCCGGGTCGGCTTTGGCAAAGGTAAAGCCAAAGAAGTACCCGAGGCCATTCGCAAGGCAACGGAAGCTGCCAAGCGCCAGATGATCCGCGTGCCGCTACGCGAGGGTCGCACCCTGCACCACGACATTAACGGTCGTCACGGTGCCGGCAAAGTGGTTATGCGCACTGCCCCTGAGGGGACCGGTATTATTGCCGGTGGTCCGATGCGTGCTGTTTTTGAAATGCTTGGCGTTAAGGATGTTGTGTCCAAATCGCTGGGTTCGCAAAATCCGTATAACATGATCCGCGCCACCATGGACGGGCTGAAAAAAGAATCCAGCCCGCGCAATGTGGCCCAGCGTCGTGGTAAAAAGGTTGCCGATATTTTAGGTAAACCAGCCGAGGCAGCTGCTGCCGAAGCTCCAGCAGAAGCTTGAGGGGACTGAAAAGATGGCAAAAACTATCGTTGTAAAACAAACCGGCTCGCCTATCCGTCGTCCGGCCAAACAGCGCCAGACATTGATTGGTCTGGGTCTGAACAAGATGCATAAAACCCGCGAGCTGGAAGATACTCCGGCGGTGCGCGGCATGGTTAACAAGATCTCGCATCTGGTCGAGATTATTGAGGAACGCGGTTAAACACCGTTGCGGATTGAAATTAAAAACGCCCCGGGGAAACGCGGGGCGTTTTTTGTTGGTTGTTTAATAATCCATCACCGGAGCCACAAATATAGTTGTTTTAGGCGCAAAACGGGATACAATCCGGCAAAGCCCCTGTTTTTAAATAAATAATAAGGAATATGCTGATGACAACGAAAACTCCAAACTTGGCCGAGATGGGCGTATTAAACCCTGATCA
>CAYYXZ010000052.1:4720-9482 GCA_964475715.1 uncultured Marinosulfonomonas sp.
CGTATCGCGCATTTAACGGAATCGATTGAGGCGTTAGATTGATTTAAGCATGGTATTTGCTTGATCGGTCTTTATGGAAAGTTTTAGCTAACTTTGTCTGGGGAATGTAACCTCTTGATCCTGCCCCCGCATCCGTCTATACGCGCCCAGTGGTGAGTCTTTCGCCGCGCTAATATTCATTTTAAGCCGTGGTTGGTCCTTCTCGCTCGTGACCATATCCGGCAAGGAGAGAGCGATATGAAATTGAATGAACTCCGGGACAATCCCGGCGCAACAAAACCCCGCAAACGCATTGGCCGTGGTCCCGGTTCGGGCACTGGTAAAACCGGTGGTCGTGGTATCAAGGGCCAAAAATCGCGCTCGGGCGTGGCGATCAAGGGTTTTGAAGGCGGGCAAATGCCGCTTTACCAACGCCTGCCAAAACGTGGGTTTCGCAGCCGGAACCGTAAAAGCTATGCCGTTGTGAATTTCAACATCCTGCAAAAATTCATCGACGCCAAAAAACTGGACGCTAAAAAGCCGATCACAGAACAAGTGCTGCTGGACGCAGGCGTTATTCGCCGCATTCTGGATGGCGTGCGCATTCTGGCCAAGGGCGAGCTGACCTCCAAAGTTAATCTGGAAGTAACCGGCGCATCCAAATCGGCGATTGAAGCGGTTCAGAAGGCTGGCGGATCACTTACGGTCACAAAGCCTGCTAAAGCGGCGGAATAATCCTTGTGAGCGGGGCTTGTCCTGCTTACATAGATTTAAGTTTTCCTTAACGCCGCCAACCGGAAAACGGTCTGGCGGTGTTTTTATTGAATGAATGAGGCCCTATAAATGGCAGCTGCAGCAGAACAAATGGCATCCAGAATGAGCTGGGGCGCGTTGGGTAAATCCGGCGAGCTTCGTAGCCGCATCCTTTTTACCCTCGGGCTTTTGATTGTTTACCGTCTGGGCACGTTTATTCCGGTGCCGGGCATTGATGGTGCCTCGTTGCGTGAATTTATGGATCAGGCGGCTGGCGGCCTGGGCGATATGTTGCAGATGTTTACCGGTGGTGCCTTGGGGCGGATGGGTATTTTTGCGCTTGGGATTATGCCGTATATTTCGGCCTCGATTATTGTTCAGTTGCTGGCGGCCATGTGGGCGCCGTTGCAGCAGTTAAAGAAAGAAGGCGAACAAGGGCGCAAGAAAATTAACCAATACACCCGCTACGGCACGGTGTTTCTGGCGACGCTTCAGGCCTTTGGTTTGGCCAAATCACTGGAGGCCGGTGATCTGGTCACCAATCCGGGCCTGTATTTTCAAGCCGCAACCGTAATTACGCTTGTGGGCGGCACCATGTTTTTGATGTGGTTGGGTGAGCAGATTACAGAGCGTGGAATTGGCAACGGCATTTCGCTGATTATCTTTGTTGGTATTATTGCCGAGATTCCGGCCGCTTTGGTCCAGTTTTTGGCGCAAGGTCGTGAGGGCACGATTGGTGCTGGCATGATTATTTCGGTGATTATTATGGTGATTGTGGTGATTGCCTTCGTGGTCTTTATGGAGCGCGCGCAGCGACAGGTCCATATTCAGTACCCGCGTCGGCAAGTTGGCATGAAGGTTTATGACGGCTCCAATTCGCACCTGCCGATCAAAGTGAACCCTGCAAATGTTATTCCGACAATTTTTGCCTCCTCCCTGCTGCTGCTGCCCACCACGGTTGCAACATTTTCAGGTGAACAAACTGGGCCTGTGATGTCGATTATTCTGGCCTATTTTGGCCCGGGTCAGCCGCTCAATCTGCTGTTCTTTGCGGCGATGATTGTATTTTTTACGTTTTTCTACACCTATAATGTGGCGTTCAAGCCCGAGGATGTGGCGGAAAACCTGAAAAACCAGAACGGGTTTGTCCCCGGTATTCGTCCGGGTAAAAAGACCGAAGAATATCTTTATTATGTCGTAACCCGCCTGTTGGTTGTGGGCTCGGCGTATCTGGCGGCGGTTTCATTGATGCCGGAAATTTTGCGCGCACAATTTGCCATTCCGTTTTACTTTAGCGGCACGTCGGTTTTGATTGTGGTGTCGGTGACGATGGACACAATCCAGCGGGTGCAGTCGCATATGTTGGCCCATCAATATGAGGGCTTGATTGAAAAATCACAATTGCGCGGCAAGAAACGGCGCAAGAAAAGCACAGGTAGAAAATGAACATAATTCTTCTTGGGCCGCCGGGTGCCGGCAAGGGTACGCAAGCCAGAATTTTGGTCGATGAACGCGACATGACCCAGCTCTCGACAGGTGATATGCTGCGCGAGGCCAAGGACAGCGGCACCGAGATGGGCCTGCGTGTGGCCAAGGTTATGGCGGCGGGCGAGCTTGTGACCGACGAGATTGTGATCGGTTTGATTGAGGAGAAATTGCAGGGTGATACTGGCGGCGGCTTTATCTTTGACGGGTTTCCACGCACTTTAGGGCAGGCTGACGCATTGACTGTCTTGTTGAAGAGATATGACCAGACGTTGCGCGCCGTTATCGAAATGCGTGTGGACGACGAGGCGCTTATGCGCCGCATTGCCGGCCGGTTCACTTGCGGAAATTGTGGCGAGGTTTATCACAAAGAAACCAAACGGCCCAAAGCTGACGATGTTTGCGATAAATGCGGTAAAAGTGAAATGCAGCACCGGGCTGATGATAACCAGGAAGCCTTGCGCACACGGCTGATGGAGTATTATAAAAAGACCTCGCCGTTGATTGGGTATTACTACGCCAAGGATAAATTAAAGCGGGTGAACGGGTTGGCTGAAATCAGCGCGGTTGCCGCTAAAATTTCGCAGGCGCTATCTTGAATTCGGCCCTTGACGCTTCGCCCAAAAAGCCATAAATCACCTCATCTCGGTAAGAGAATCGACATGCGTATTCAGGCGACGGTTTGTTGCGTATTTAAATGGAATTCATTGATCGGCCCGCAGGTTCGCGCCTTCGGGCTTTGGTTGTGAAAAAAGGCTCTGGAATTACGGGGCCGCAACAAAAAAAGGAAGTACACACGTGGCACGTATTGCTGGCGTAAATCTACCGACCCATAAACGGGTCCCGATTGCCCTGACTTACATCACCGGAATTGGCACAACAGCTGCTGAAACCATCTGCGAGGCTGTTAATATCGACGTAACCCGTCGTCTTAACGAATTGTCCGATGCCGAGGTTCTGACCATCCGCGAACATATTGACGCAAATTTTACCGTTGAGGGTGATTTGCGTCGTGAAAGACAAATGAACATCAAGCGTCTGATGGATCTGGGCTGCTACCGCGGCTTGCGCCATCGTCGCGGTCTGCCTGTACGTGGCCAACGTACCCACACCAACGCTCGCACGCGCAAAGGCCCTGCAAGGGCTATTGCTGGCAAGAAAAAATAAGGGGGTACTGATCTAATGGCACGTGAAAAAGCACGCACAAAACGTAAAGTCCGCAAGAATATCGCCTCTGGCGTTGCACATGTGAATTCTTCGTTCAACAACACCAAAATCCTGATTTCCGACGTTCAGGGCAATGCAATCGCATGGTCTTCGGCTGGTTTGATGGGCTTTCGGGGTTCGCGTAAATCCACGCCTTATGCTGCACAAATGGCGGCTGAGGATGTAGGTAAAAAAGCTCAGGAGCACGGCGTTAAAACGCTGGAAGTCGAAGTTCAGGGTCCGGGTTCGGGCCGTGAATCAGCGCTTCGCGCTTTGGCTGCGGTTGGTTTGAATATCACCTCGATTCGTGATGTAACGCCGATTGCGCATAACGGCTGCCGCCCACCAAAACGGCGCCGCGTATAACTATTTCTTTGCTCGGGCCGCTGAATTAACAGCTGCCCGGGTCGTCATTTTTACCTCGGGCGTTTTCGGAAAAAATTGGACATGATCCGGAAACATGAATGGAGGCGACACACATGATCCACAAAAATTGGCAAGAACTGATTAAACCAACGCAACTGGTGGTGACACCGGGTGCCAACCCCGCAACGCAAGCCGTCGTGATTGCAGAGCCGCTGGAGCGCGGTTTTGGTCTGACAATGGGCAACGCATTGCGCCGTGTGCTGATGTCAAGCCTGCAAGGTGCGGCAATTACCAGCGTGCATATTGACAATGTTTTGCATGAATTCTCCACCATTGCAGGTGTGCGCGAAGATGTGACAGACATTGTTCTGAACCTGAAAAGCGTTGCTTTGGCGATGGAAGTTGACGGCCCCAAGCGCTTGTCAATTTCGGCCAAAGGCCCGATGGTTGTGACCGCTGGCGATATTTCCGAAAGCGCGGGCATCGAGGTTCTGAACAAGGACCATGTGATTTGTCAGCTGGATGATGGTGCGGATCTGTTTATGGAGCTGACCGTCAACACTGGCAAAGGCTACGTTGCGGCCGACAAAAACCGCCCCGAAGATGCACCGATTGGTTTGATCCCGATTGATGCGATTTATTCTCCGGTGCGCAAAGTTTCTTATGATGTTCAGCCGACCCGCGAAGGTCAGGTTTTGGATTATGATAAACTGACGCTGAAACTGGAAACGGACGGATCTATTTCGGCTGAAGATGCTGTTGCCTTTGCCGCGCGTATTTTGCAGGATCAGCTGTCGATATTTGTGAACTTTGATGATCCCGAGGCTGCAAACCGTCAAGAAGAAGAAGACGGTCTGGAATTCAACCCGCTGCTGCTAAAGAAAGTGGACGAGTTGGAGTTGTCGGTGCGTTCGGCCAATTGCCTGAAAAACGACAACATCGTTTACATCGGCGATCTGATCCAGAAAACCGA
>CAYYXZ010000053.1:0-9464 GCA_964475715.1 uncultured Marinosulfonomonas sp.
ATGACGGCCCGATGCCGACTTTGAACATATCAAAGACACTTACAAACATGCGCGCTAATTTCCTTGGTGGTGTCTTATGCTAGAGCGCAAAAGGGCTGCATATCGCAAGCCCAAATGCGACACAGAGCGGGGAAAATGCGCTGAAATCCAGTATAATTGCGCTTGTTGTGATTAATAAACTGGAAAATCTGCTGTAATTGGCTCTCGTAGCGATTGAAATGATCGCTTATAGTTGCCGTTAATTAATAAGGGAGTCGCCAGACATGACCGGAGAGTTATCACCCATCGACAGGGCTAAATTTGTTGCCGCCAAACGCGCCGCCGATTATGTCGAGGACGGCATGCGTGTTGGGCTTGGCACCGGATCAACCGCGGCCTGGCTGGTGCGTTGTCTGGGTGAGATGGTGCGCGAGGGAGGTATGAAAATCAAGGGCGTGCCAACATCGACGCGCACCGCCGATCTGGCGCGTCAGGTGGGCATCGAGGTGATTTCGCTGGACGAGGCCAAGTGGCTGGATCTGACCATTGACGGGGCCGATGAATATGACGCTAACCTGAACCTGATCAAAGGTGGCGGCGGGGCGCTGTTGCAGGAAAAAATCGTGGCAACGGCATCGGATATGATGGTGGTGATTGCCGATGTTTCCAAACAGGTCGAAACGCTGGGCGCCTTCGCGTTGCCCGTCGAGGTGATCCCGTTTGGCTGGCAAACCAGCAAAGCGCTGATCGAGGAGACGCTGGTATCGATGGATGTTCTGGGCCAAACTTCGACTTTGCGCCTGAATGGAGACGTGCCGTTTATCACCGACGAGGGCAATTATATTCTGGATTTGCACCTGAACCGGATCGGCAATGCGCGGCAATTCTCGCTGGTGATGAACCAGATTCCTGGGGTGGTTGAAAACGGTCTGTTTATCGATATTTGTGACGTGATTGTGATTGGCCACGGGGATGGCAAGGTCGAGGTGCGTGATATAAATGCGGGCACGGTCGAAGAGGAACACATCGATTTTGTCGAGAGTGATAACCTGTTTGCGGATCTGAACGACTAAAGCAGCAGATAAATTGCAGATAAATTAATGGGGTGTTAAAGCATGTCTTTTGACTATGATCTTTTTGTGATTGGCGGCGGTTCGGGCGGCGTGCGTTCGGCGCGTTTGGCCGCAAGTGAGGCGGGTGCCAAGGTTGCGCTGGCCGAAGAATACCGCATGGGCGGAACTTGTGTTATTCGTGGTTGCGTGCCTAAAAAACTGATGGTTTTTGCCTCGGTTTATAGTGGTGCTGAAAAAGATGCGCGGGCTTTTGGCTGGCGTGATGCCAAAATCGGCGGCTTTGACTGGGGCCATTTTCGCGCCAAAATGGATGCCGAGCTGCAGCGTTTGGAAAATATTTACCGCAGCAATCTGGCCAAGGCCGGCGTTGAAATCCACAATGCGCGGGCGGAAATGGTTGATGCGCATACGGTGAAATTAAGCAGTGGCGAAATATTCACGGCCAAACATATTTTGATCGCGGTTGGCGGGCGGCCCTTTACGCCAGAATTTAGCGGCTCGGATTTGACCATCACATCGAATGATATTTTCAAGCTGGAAAAACTGCCCAAATCCATCCTGATTGTTGGCGGCGGCTTTATTGCCTGTGAATTCGCCTGCATTTTAAACGGGCTGGGTGTGCAGGTAACGCAGTTTTATCGTGGCGCCCAGATTTTGCGCGGCTTTGATGACGAGGCGCGCGGCCATGTTGCCGATCTGATGCGTGAACGCGGTGTTGATCTGCGTGTCGGCACCGATGTGATGCAGATTGAAAAACAGGCAGGCAAGCTGTTTGTGAAATGCGCAACGGGCCACGAGCACAGCTATGACGCGGTGATGTATGCCACGGGGCGGGTGCCCAATTCTGATGGCTTGGGCCTTGAAAATACCGGCGTGAAACTGGGGCGCAAGGGCGAAATTATTGTCGATGGTTACAGCCAGACGGCGGTGCCTTCGATTTATGCGGTGGGTGATGTGACCGACCGCATTAACCTGACGCCGGTTGCCATCCGCGAAGGCGCGGCCTTTGTCGATACGGTGTTTCACGCCAAGCCGACCAAAGCCGATCACGATCTGGTGGCCAGCGCGGTTTTCACCCAGCCCGAACTGGGCACTGTGGGCCTGTCCGAGGAAGCCGCGGCCGAACAAGAGCCGATCGAAGTTTACAGCGCCAATTTTCGCGCCATGCAAACCGGCTTTGCCGAACGCGAGGATCGGGTGTTGATGAAGCTGGTGGTCTCGAAGGCCACGCGAAAAGTTTTGGGCTGTCACATTGTGGCCGATAATGCGGGCGAAATGATTCAGCTGGCGGCGGTGGCGGTGAAAATGGGCGCAACCAAGGAAGATTTCGACAGAACCGTTGCGGTGCATCCAACCATGTCCGAGGAGCTGGTGACGATGAAAACACCCACACGCACGCGATAATTCAAACAAAATATCAAATTCGTAAGACTTGCGCTTGAAAACCGCGCAAAAAACATACAAATAAACTAAACATCTGAACGTAAGGAAGTTAAATGGCTGGAAATAACGGCGGACCATGGGGCGGCGGCGGCAATAGCGGCGGCGGCAATGGCGGTGATAATCAGGGTGGCAATCGCCCAGGACAAGGCGGCGGCGGTAATCGCCCCGGCCAAGAGCCTCAAATACCCGAGCTTGATGAGCTTGTGAAAAAAGGTCAGGAACATCTGCGCGTGCTGATGGGCGGGCGCGGTGGTTCTGGCGGCGATGGCAAAGGTCCGGTTGGTCCTGTCATCGGCAAAGGCGCGATTGGCATTGGCATTCTGGCGTTGATCGCGGTTTGGACATTTGCGTCATTTTACCGGGTTGATACGTCTCAGAAATCAATCGAGCTGTTGTTTGGCGAATACCATTCAACCGGCACCGAGGGTCTTAATTTTGCCCCGTGGCCGATTGTGACACGCGAAATTCTGCCGGTCACCCACGAGAATGTCGAGGATATCGGCGTGGGCGGGATTGGCTCTGATGCCGGTCTGATGTTGACGGGTGATGAAAACATCGTCGACATTGATTTTCAGGTGGTCTGGAATATTAGTGATCCACGCAAATTCCTGTTTAACTTGGCCGAGCCGCGTGAAACCATTCGCGCCGTTTCGGAATCTGTGATGCGCGAAATCGTTGCACGCACCGAACTGACGCCAATTCTGACGGTCGGCAAAGGCAGAATCGCCGCCGAATTGCAGGAACTTATTCAGGCAACACTGGACAGTTATGAAGCCGGTGTGCACATCATCCGGGTTAACTTTGACAAGGCCGATCCGCCTGTCAGCGTGGCCGATGCTTTCCGCGAAGTTCAAGCTGCGGCACAGCGCCGCGATACGTTGGAAAAACAGGCTGATGCCTATGCCAACACCGTTGTGGCCCAGGCCCGTGGTGAAGCCGCGCGTCTGATTTCCGGTGCCCAGGGTTATGCAGCCCAGACCGTCAATCAGGCCGAGGGTGAGGCCAGCCGTTTTCTGGCGGTTCTAGCCGAATATCACAAGGCTCCGGAAGTGACGCGCAAGCGGCTTTATCTGGAAACCATGGAGCAGGTTTTCAGAGATGTTGACAAAATCATTCTGGATATCCCCGAGGGCGGGCAGGGTGTGGTGCCTTTCTTGCCTTTGAACGAACTTAGAAGATCCCCCGGAGGTTCAAACTAATGCGCAAATCTTCTCTGTTATTGCCGGTGTTGGTTATCGCCGGAATCATCGCGATGTCTTCGATTTATATCGTAGATGAACGTGAACGTGCCCTGCGGCTCTGGTTTGGTGAAGTCACCAAAGAAATCAAAGAGCCGGGCCTTTATTTCAAGGTGCCTTTGCTGCATGAAATCGTTAAATATGACGATCGGATCCTGCCGCTGGACACCCGCCCGCTTGAGGTGACGATGAAGGATAACCGCCGCTTTGAGGTTGATGCTTTTGCGCGCTGGCGCATCACGGACGCGGTGCAGTTTCGCCGTGCGGTTGGTGCCGGTGGCATTGATGCGGCCAGTCGCCGTCTGGAAACCATTTTGAACGCTGAATTGCGTGCGGTTCTGGGTGAGGTTGTGTCAGATACGCTACTGTCGGCGGACCGGATTGGGTTGATGAATTCGATCCGCAACGCTGCGCGCACCAAAGCGCTGGCGCTGGGGGTTACGATCATTGACGTGCGTATCAAACGTGCCGATTTGCCCGAGCAAAACCTTGTGCGCACCTTTGAGCGGATGCGCGCCGAGCGTGAACGCGAAGCGGCCGACGAGATCGCCCGCGGTAACGAGGCGGCCCAGCGTGTGCGGGCCAACGCCGACCGGACTGTGGTTGAAACCGTATCGATCGCGCAAAGGGAAGCCGATATTATCCGCGGTAAAGCCGATGCCAAGCGCAACGCGATTTTTGCCGAGGCCTTTGGTCAGGATCCGGAATTCTTTAAGTTTTTCCGTTCGCTTGCCGCCTATCGCACCGGCCTTCAGGGCAATAACACAACCATGGTTCTGTCACCTGACAGCGATTTCTTCCAATACCTGAAATCGCCAAACCGGAATGATTGAAACCATTTTTCTGGCCCTCGGGCTGGTATTGGTAATCGAGGGGCTGGCCTATGCGCTGGCCCCTTCGCTTGTCGAGCGTCTGCTTGAGGGGCTAAAGCAAATGTCGCTGGAAGCGCGGCGTCGCTTTGGGCTGGTCTCGGTGGCGTTGGGAGTTGGAATAATCTGGCTGGTGCGGGCTTTTGGTTGAAACCTGCCTCACATTGTCTTGAATTTCATTTCAAGGGTTTGTGTTTTTTTAATTTGCGCCTATCTATGGTCTTAGCAGTTCACGATTGGCAGGTGCCGGTTGTTTTTAATGCAAACCAAAAAGGAGCTTTTAAAAGTGAAAGCCAAAGCCATTTCGAACCCCGTAAATTCTTTTTCCCGCGCGCCGGTGCAGGCCTTTTGGCTGCTGGCCTTGGCCACAATTTTATTACTGTTGCAAGCGGTGGCAGGCCAGGCCCGTAATGCCCCCGAAAGCTTTGCCGATCTGGCCGAGAACATCAGCCCCTCTGTGGTTAACATCACCACGACAACCACGGTTGCGGCCCCCACCGGACGGATACCCAGACCGATTGTGCCCGAAGGCTCGCCTTTTGAAGATTTTTTCAATGACTTCATGGATCGCGGCCATAATGAAAACCGGCCGCGCCGATCGCAGGCGCTGGGCTCGGGTTTTGTGATTTCCGAGGATGGTTTTATCGTCACCAACAATCACGTGATTGCCGATGCCGACGAGATTATGATTGAATTTTTTACGGGCGAAGAACTGCCCGCCACGGTGATTGGCCGTGACCCCAAAACCGACATTGCCTTGCTGAAAGTGCAAAGCGACAAGCCACTGGAATTTGTGCAATTTGGCGATAGCGACATTATGCGCGTTGGTGACTGGGTTGTGGCTATGGGCAATCCGCTGGGGCAGGGTTTTTCTGTTTCGGCCGGTATTGTTTCGGCGCGCAACCGGGCCTTGTCGGGCACTTATGATGATTATTTGCAAACCGATGCCGCCATCAATCGCGGCAATTCCGGCGGGCCTTTGTTTAACATGGATGGTCAGGTGATTGGCGTGAATACCGCCATTTTGTCCCCCACTGGCGGGTCCATCGGCATCGGGTTTTCGATGTCCTCCAACGTGGTGACCAAGGTTGTTGATCAGCTGAAAGAATTTGGCGAAACGCGCCGTGGCTGGTTGGGTGTGCGCATTCAGGATGTCACCGATGACGTGGCCGAGGCCATGGGGCTACAAAATGCATATGGCGCGCTGGTGACGGATGTTCCGCAAGGGCCGGCGGCGGATGCGGGCGTGAAATCGGGCGATGTGATTACCTCGTTTGACGGGGTTGAGGTGAAGGACACCCGTGGTTTGGTGCGCCAGGTTGGCAATGCAGATGTGGGCAAAGAAGTGCGCCTTGTGGTGTTGCGCGATGGTAAAACCCAGACTTTGCAGGTGGTTCTTGGGCGGCGTGAAACGGCCGAAGGCGGCGGCGCTGTCGAGACTGAAAAACCGGATGTTGCACCGGCTGAAAAGGACATTCTGGGCCTGACAGTCAGCACGCTAACGGATGATTTGCGCGCGCAGTTGGGCTTGGAGGATGGCGTTCAGGGCTTGGTGGTTAAAAGTGTTGATGAAACCACGGAGGCCTTTGAAAAAGGTTTGCGCACAGGTGACGTGATTACCGAAGCCGGCCAGCAAAAGCTGACAAGCATCAAAGATCTGAAAGCGCGAATTGAGGCTGCCAAAGAGGCGGGCCGAAAATCGTTGTTATTGCTGGTGCGCCGCGCGGGCGAGCCGCGTTTTGTGGCGCTGTCGCTTGAATAATTTCAACGCGCTAAATTGATAAACAGGGGTGCCCAGGCCTTTTCGCTCGGGCGCCCTTATTTATTTTCTGGTTTGCAGATACGAAATCAGGCCCAACTGGCGCGCCGCATCCAGCGATAAAATGCCACTGTTCAGCCCATGTTTCCTTTGAAACCAGCGCACGGATTTTCGGGTGTTGGCATCCATCACACCCGTTATCGCACCAGGGTATAGCCCGCGCGATTTCAAGGCGCGTTGCAGGCTGCCAATAAAATCACGGGTCACAATGCTATCACACGGCACCTTGAACCAGAAATCAGCGCGCGGCTGGACAATATCCTGACGTGTGACTGTTTTATAAACCGCAGGTTTTTCAACAGCTTGATAGGTTGGCGCGCCATCGGGCGAGGCCACGGTAACGATGCGTGCGGGCTTAACTTGCACCTTTTGCGTCACGGTTTCCACCAATGCAGGCGTGCTGTCTTTGCCCCAGCAAACCCCGTCGATTTTGTCGGTTGGCGGCTTGTTTTGCGAGCTGATCATTTCGGTTTCACCCACAGGCAAGCCGATAAACGGCTGCCCTTGCTGACAGGCCGCAAGCATCAGGACGCCGAGAGCTGATAGCCATTTTATGCTGATTATCCGGGTCATCTGCTGCGCATTTGCCTTTTTGGCTGATTTGTTAGGGCCTGATACCTGTTTAAATCGCGCAACCAAAGCACTAAGCGGACCCGGGCTAAAAAAGTATAGGCCTGTTACCTTTCAGGCCCAGTTATTATTCTGGCCAAGTTTTACACAGCCTATGGTAAATCCCGCCCAAAAGCCTTATCTGCCTAGGCAGGAAGCGAAATGATCTCCTGTAGTGATGGAATAAGATGGCAAAAGTTACTTATATTGAGCACAACGGCACCGAGCATGTTGTGAATGTTGACAGCGGCATGACCGCAATGGAGGGGGCGCGTGACAACAACATCCCCGGCATTGATGGCGATTGTGGCGGTGCTTGTGCCTGTTCGACTTGTCACGCGTATTTGCACGCCGATTGGGCTGAAAAGGTTCCGGCCATGGATGCAATGGAGGAAGACATGCTGGATTTCGCCTTTAAGCCTGACATGAGCCGATCGCGCCTGACCTGCCAGATTACCATCACCGATGCCATGGACGGTCTGATTATGCAGCTACCTGAAAAGCAAATCTAGAATCTGCCCCGAATTATTGTTCGCTAAATATCCTCCGGGGGTCCGGGGGTGGAAAACCCCCGTGCAAGCCCTCAATTACAACGCCCGCCAGCCAATATCGCGCCGAAAAAACCCTTGCGGCCAATCCACTGCATCGGCCATTGCATAAGCCCGTTTCTGCGCCTCGGCCAAATCACCTGCGCGCGCGGTGGCCGTTAAAACTCTGCCGCCAACCGCCACCACAGCGCCATTTTTGGCGGCCGTGCCCGCATGAAACATCATCTGCGAACTATCCGCGGGCAAACCCTCCAGCCCGCCAATCACGCTGCCTTTTTCATAAACCCCGGGGTAGCCACCGGCGGCCAAAACCACACATAACGCATGATCATCGGCCCAGTTCACCCGCGCATCCGCCAGCCGGCCCTCGGCAGCAGCCTGCAATAAATCAAACACCTGCGCCCCCAGACGCATCATCAAAACCTGACATTCAGGATCCCCAAAACGCACGTTATATTCCACCAGTCTGGGCTGGCCGTCCTTGATCATCAGCCCGACAAATAAAATGCCCTGAAACGGCGTGCCACGGCGCGCCATTTCGGCCATCGTCGGCTTAACGATTTCAGCCATGGTTTTGTCAATCACCGCTTGGCACATCACGGGCGCTGGCGAATATGCGCCCATGCCGCCGGTGTTTGGCCCCAAATCCCCTTCAAAGGCGCGCTTGTGGTCCTGTGCCGTGCCCATGGCCAACACATCGCGGCCATCACACAGCACAAAAAACGACGCCTCCTCGCCCCGCATGAATTCCTCGATCACCACTTCGGCCCCGGCCGCGCCAAATTCACCGCTAAACATATCGTCAATCGCGGCCAATGCGGTCGCCTCGTCCATCGCCATAATCACGCCCTTGCCCGCGGCCAAACCATCGGCCTTAACCACAATCGGCGCACCTTGGGCGCGCACGTAATCCTTGGCGGCATCGGCATCGGTGAAATGGCCATAAGCGGCGGTTGGTGCATTCACGGCCGCGCAGATTTCCTTGGTAAAGGCTTTCGACGATTCCAGTTTGGCGGCCGCCTGACTTGGCCCGAAACATAAAATTCCAGCCCCGCGCAAGCGGTCGCAAACACCTGCATCCAGCGGCGCTTCGGGGCCGATAATCACAAAATCCACGCTTTCCTCGACAGCAAAGGCAACCACCGCATCGCCATCCATAATATCCAGATCGGCGCATTGGGCGATTTGCGCAATCCCGGCATTGCCCGGCGCCACAATTAAACGGTCGCATTTCGGGTTTTGTTCAATCGCCCAGGCCAACGCATGTTCACGCCCGCCACTGCCTAAAATAAGAATATTCATTTGCCAGCCTTTGCTTGGGTTTTGGTTTGGCTTCTTCTAAGATGGCCACAGCCCAGAAACAAGCGAGCAAATATGTCCGATCTGATTGACGCGCCGATAAAAGGTGAAAACGCCCCCGAATTTAGCGTCACCGAAATTTCCGGCGCGCTAAAGCGCACGATTGAGGCCGAATTTGGCCGGGTGCGGGTGCGCGGTGAAATCGGTCGGGTGTCGCAGCCGCGCTCGGGGCATATTTATCTGGACCTGAAGGACGACCGTTCGGTGTTGTCGGGGGTGATCTGGAAAGGCGTGGCCAACCGTTTGGCCGTGCAGCCCAGCGAGGGCATGGAGGTCGTTGCCACCGGCAAGCTGACCACATTTGGCGGGCAATCAAAATACCAGATGGTGATTGACGACATCGCGCCGGCGGGCATGGGCGCGCTGATGGCGATGTTGGAAAAACGCAAAAAAATGCTGATGGACGAGGGGCTGTTTGCGCCGGAACGAAAGCAGAAATTGCCGTATTTGCCCGAAGTGATCGGAGTTATCACCTCGCCCTCGGGTGCGGTGATCCGCGATATTTTGCACCGGCTGCGTGACCGGTT
>CAYYXZ010000054.1:0-4255 GCA_964475715.1 uncultured Marinosulfonomonas sp.
ATGCGCCGCAGCCAAGATCAGCCGTGGCAATCAAGCGGGCCGATCCATGCGGTCTACTTTGGCGGCGGCACCCCCAGCGCACTGGATCCCGCCCAGCTGTCCCAACTGCTAAAGGCTGTGCATAAATACCTGCCGCTGGCGCCCGATTGCGAAATCACCATTGAGGGGCGGGTGCATAATTTCACCGACGAAAAGGTCAAGGCCTGTTTGGACAACGGCGCAAACCGGATTTCAATTGGCGTGCAAACCTTTAAAGAGAGCTTGCGCAGTCGGATGGGGCGCAAAGCCGGGCGCGCGCAGATCATCGAATTTCTGGAAAGTCTGGTGGCGACTGACCGTGCTGCCGTGGTGATTGATCTGATTTACGGCTTTCCCGAACACAGTTTGGCCGAATGGGAAGACGATGTGAAAACCGCCATTGCCACCGGCATTCACGGCATTGATTTATATTCGCTAAACCTGATTGGCTCGACCCCGCTGGTGACGGCAATTGAAAAAGGTAAATTCGAAATGCCGCCGGAAATGAGCGAAAAAGGCGATTATTATCTGCGTGGCAATCAGCTGATGCATGACGCGCGCTGGGAGGTGATTTCATCAACCCATTGGCGGCGCGACAACCGCGAGCGTAATTTCTACAATCTGATGGTCAAATCCGGGGCCAATTGTCTGGCCTTTGGCTCGGGCGCTGGCGGGCTGTTAAACGGGTATTCGTTTCGAAATGAAGGCAATCTGGAAAATTACATGGCCAAGGCCACGGCCGGTGAAAAGACCTTTAGTTTTCTGATGAAACAGCCCGACGAGCACGCGTTGTTTAACCGGATCAAGGGCGAAATGGAGCTGGGGCGGCTGAATATAACATGGCTGGCCAGCCAGTTTAATGACGAATGGGAAGGCGCGATTTCACCTTTGATCCGCCAGTGGGGGGAATGCGGTTTGCTCACCTATGATGGCGACTGGGTTGATCTGACATTGGCGGGCCGGTTTTGGCAGGTCACCATGACGGTCAGCCTGCTGGAATGGATCAAAGTCACACTTGCGCAGCCGGTGGCTGCTTAATTTTAACCAAAGGAAATATCATGACACTGACAACAAAGGCCCGCGAGGGCGTGCAAAATGCGATCAAGGAAAACCCCGGCGCGGTGATTGATTATGTTGCCAAAGACCACGGCGTGACGCCGGCCGATGTGCTAACGCTGCTGCCCGAGGGGCAGGTTAAATCCGTGGCCGGTGATAAATTCATCGAGGTGATGAATGAGATGGCGACTTGGGGCGAGGTTACTTTGATTGTCACAAATGACGATGTGATTTTTGAATGCAAGGCCGATCTGTCGCCCGGATCAGAGGGGCGGGGCATGTTCAACCTGCACGGCAAACCGATGAGCGGGCATTTGCGGCTGGATAATTGCGCCAGTATTTCGTTTGTATCGCGCAAGCTGTTTACATCCGACACTCATTCGGTGCAGTTTTACAACCACGATGGCTATTGCATGTTCAAGGTCTATCTGGGACGCGACAAGGACGGCAAACTGATGGATGATCAGGTGGCAAAATACAGCAGCTATCGTGAAAAAATCTGTGGCTAGAATTTAAACCAGCAAAAAGGAAATGCGAATGTATCTGGCAATGAACCGCTTTAAAGTCCTGAAAGACAGAACCGAAGATTTCGAGAAAATGTGGCATGGGCGCGATAGCGAATTGCCCACGCTGGAAGGTTTTGTCGAATTTCGGCTGCTGATCGGACCGGAATCCGAGGACCACATTTTGTATTCCTCGCACACCTTTTGGCAAAGCGAAGAAAACTTTGTGGCCTGGACCAAATCCGACGCCTTTCGCAATTCGCATTCGCGCAAACGCTCGGGAAAATCCGGCCCGATGACCATGGGCCACCCGACATTCGAGGGCTTTAAAACCATCCAGATCATCGACAAGGATGGCAACAAAAGCTAAACGCATCTGCCGCTGAAATAATTGCTGCAAAGCCGCGCATTTTAACCAATGGGCGGCTTTTTTGATTCCAGTTTGCCCGCATTTAGGTTACGATAAAACCAGCTAAAAACTGTCACAACAAAAACAGGAAAGAGAGCCGCGGTGGAATTTTTTCAGGACTGGGGTAATTTCATAGCTGCCTTTGTGGTGTTTTTTCTGTCCCACTCTATTCCCTTGCGCCCGCCGATGAAATCGCGCATCGTGGCAAAGATTGGCACACGCGGCTTTGCGCTTGGCTACTCGCTGCTTTCGATTGCGATTTTAACCTGGATTATCGTGGCGGCGGGGCGCGCGCCTTTTATCGAAATCTGGCCCTATGCCCCGTGGCAAAATCACGCGCCGCTGAGCGGAATGCTGGTGGCGGTTCTGATTGTTTCGCTGGCCTTGGGGCGCCCCAATCCGCTGTCATTTGGCGGCTGGGACAATCACCGCTTTGACCCTGATAACCCCGGCATCATCGGCTGGATCCGGCATCCGCTGCTGATTGCGCTGCTGATCTGGTCAATCAGCCACATGATCCCGAATGGCAATTTGGCCCATATCATCGTTTTTGGCCTGTTTGCCGGATTTTCACTGCTGGGGCGCAAAATCATCGACCGGCGCTCAAAACGCATTCTGGGCTTGCAAGAATGGCAGCGGCTGGCCAATGCCAAACGTAAATTCAGCATCACACGCGGCGGGCTGACACGCATTATTATCGGCGTTTTGGTTTATCTGGCCATGCTTTATTCGCACGAATGGCTCATCGGAGCCTCACCGTTTATCTGGCATTAACCCGGCTTGCCATCGGGGCGCGGTTTGCTCAGCGCTGCCCAGAATGAAATCAGAAATAGCACAAAAGCCAAGGCCCAGAGCAGCGACGCCATACCGATCGCCATGTCCTGATAAAAATCCGGCAGCAACGATGGCACAAACACCCGCAAAATCGTGGCAATATTGATCAGCACAATCGACACGATCACCAGCTTTGGCACCACCATATCACGCCCCGTGTGCTCAAGCCCGGCAACGACATAAACCGCCATCACCGCAAGGCCGGCCGCACCCAGCCCCAACGCATGGCGCGAGGCGGAGAAATAATCCCACTCCACCAGCCCATTGATTCCAATTCCCGCAAGGCCAATCGCCATCCAGACATGGGTTAAATAAACCACCATCATGTAGGGTTTTAGCAAAATCCGGCCCACATGCCAATCCGCCATCCGGTCCAGCTGTGCAGCCGCTGCGGCCAGCGCAATCCAGCCGGTGATCGAATTATCGGGCATGAAAAAATCAGCGATGGCAAAAATAATCAGCGTCGCCGCGGCCAGATTTCGGCGCGGTGGAATCGGGCGAAATTCGCTTTCCTCGTCGTTTTGCTCCTCCAGCGCCAAAGGCACCAGAACCATCGAAACCCGCGTGACCACGATGGAAATTCCGATTAGAAAAACATGCAAGGATGCGTTTAATGCGCGCATGCCCAAATCTTCGTTCCAGTCTTGCGGCAACGGGATTTCCAGCCAACCCAGATAGACAATCATCTGCACCAACCACAGCGCGGGCAGAAAATAGGCGAACGATCGATGGCGTTTTTGACGCTCGCGCCACAGATCAGGCACGGTCCAGTAAATCAACAATGGCAAAAATGCCGCATTCACCAGCGCCACCACCCCGATTGGCACAACGCCCGACATCAACATTGTCAACCGGCCCGCAATCCAGATGGCCACAATCAGCGCCAATTTGCGGCCCATGATGTGTTTATGTTTGGTGCCTCCGGGATTTTTCAGGGTTGGATCGGCGGTTAATTCGGGCACGGCTGTTAGCAAAAAACCGGCCAAAGCCGCGCCGATAAAGCCGAAAATCATCTCGTGGGCGTGCCACTGTGTGGTTGAAATTGCGTCGGGCAATTCAACCAAACCATACCAAAACCCGGCCCAGACCAGCACGCTAAAGGCCGCATAACCCGCCGACAGGATGAAAAATGGCCTAAAGCCATAGGCAAAGATAACGCGGTTGAACATCGGGTGATCATCGTAGTGATGTTGACGTTTGGGCGTGTGCCTCATTGTGCGACCCTGTCAAAAGTCAGCCGTTTCATCCGCGCACAATAGGCGCTCAGATTTTCAACGCTGCGGGCATAATCGCGCAATTCATTTGGCTGGTTTTGATCGGAAATATTGGCAACAAAAGCATAAATCGTCAGATCCAGACGGCTGACCGTGCTGCCAAAGGCAAAGCCGCTATCGCCCAGAAAACCGGCCAGAATATCAAGCTGCGCGCGCCCCTT
>CAYYXZ010000054.1:4355-9462 GCA_964475715.1 uncultured Marinosulfonomonas sp.
GGCACGAATTTATAAGCGATATCGCGGTAAAGCAGATAGGCCTCGGCCTTCATGCAAAAGGGCGAGGCATTGGGGATGCCAAGGACGGGTTTGAATTGATGTAGCTCGATCATGGTTGCATTCTCTGGCGGCTTTGGGGGCCTTGCGCAAGTAAAATTTATCTGCGCAAGGCTATTGCTAAAAGTCGTTTACAAACCGCCAAACAACCCGATGGTTTCGCGGTTATCAATGTGGAATTGGCGCAGTTTTTCCAGATCTTCGGGCTGAAAATCCTTGATCGTGCGCTTGATACATTCGATTTGCAGTTTTGATGCGGCAAGACGCTCGGCCGCGATTTTTTCTAGAATGCTTTCAACCTTGACCCAGTCACTTTCCAGATAAGCGTCAAAAATGCTGTTCTCCAGCGCGCGCACCTTGTCCAGATGCTTGATCATCACGGCATGAACATCGCGCCGGATCTTTAACGCGGCCATGAAGCTTTTGTCGCTGATGCCCAATTCCTTGCGATGTGCAATCAACGCGCCAACATGACGCGGCAACATTTCAGAAACCAGCACCGCTTTGTCGGGCACCTTGAAATCAGCGCCACGCCAAATGATATCGCGCGAAGGGTTCAGACCGGCCATGCTCCACCCCATGCGCAGCATCGCTTCAATCCCCGAAGCATTTTTGAAGTCGGCCTTGTAAACACCGCGATCAAGCAGATTTACAAATGTTTCCTTTGGCGGAAACTTTCCCAGCGTATTGGCAAAACCATCGGCGATAATCTGGGCAACCTCGTCACGGTTGGCCGGATCCATCATGTAATCGACCGCCTTGTTGAAACCGGCAACGATTTCCTTGGCGTTTTCAGGCTCGCCCACCATCCACAAGCCGGAAAACGGCATGCCAAAAGCTGTGACCGAACCAACGCTATCGGCAAACAAATGATACTTGGTCGGCCAGTTTTCGTCCTGCATTTTCACCAAAGCACGCGACAAAAACGGCTCGGGGAAAATCACGAAATCGGGCGCGTTATCGTCGGATGCCATTTGCTCAAAAGCCTGATGCGGCGTGGCACCGGCCATCAGCAGATCCTGTTTGGGCTTGATGCCGTTCAGCTTCATCGCCAACATCGAAACCTTGTGCGGATTGCTTTTAAGACGCGGAACAGCCAGCAGCGTTGCGCCCTTCACAGCCTGCCAGTCACCCGGCTCAATGCTGGTTTTGGACAGAATTCCCGGACCACCCCAAACATGCACACCGGTCAGTTTCAGATTGGTCAAGCCGTCGGAATAAAGCTTGGCACCCATGCCGTTGTGAAACGCACCAAAATCGAATTCGTTATTTTTAATAGCTTGGGCGATGCCTTTTCTGCCCTTCACATTTTTAAAGAGAATATTCATGCCCGCTGGCAAAAATTCTTCGGCTTTGGCCTCCAAAACAAAAATCGGCATCATGCCGCCGCTTGGCCGCGCCATGAACGTGATATCCTTGGCAAATGCCACCGGAGCCGCCAGCGCAAATGCCGCCCCCAGCAGAATTGGCGTTACAAATTTTATCATCAGTCTCTCTCCATTTTAGGCCGCTTTTTCGTCGATTCGAAAAGCAGCATCAACGGCTGGCACTTGCATTAACTTGCCAACCGATTGAAACACATAGGTTTCATCACGATCAGCAACCGGCAATGTAATTTGCTGGCGATAAACGATCCGGCCCGGATCCGGGGCCATCACAACAATTTCGTCACTAAGACGCAGGGCCTCGGACAGATCATGGGTCACAAAAACCCCCGATAGCCCGT
The DNA here is from genome assembly GCA_964475715.1 of uncultured Marinosulfonomonas sp. Classification (GTDB taxonomy): domain Bacteria; phylum Pseudomonadota; class Alphaproteobacteria; order Rhodobacterales; family Rhodobacteraceae; genus Profundibacter. The sequence goes on from CAYYXZ010000054.1 coordinate 6,139, forward strand.
GCTCGGAAATCAGGCTGACCACCAGATCCTGCAAATCACGGCGCAGGCCCACATCCAGCGCGCTAAACGGCTCGTCCAGCAGCAGCAAATCAGGCTCGACCGCAAGGGCGCGCGCCAATGATACCCGCTGGCGCATCCCGCCCGATAATTCGTGGGGAAATTTGGTCAGATCATCATCATCCAGCCCCATCCGATACGCCAGTTTGCGCGCGATTTTATGACGTGCAGGCTTGGCCATGCCGCGCGCCTTCAGACCGTAAGAAATATTTTCAAGCCCGCGCCGCCAAGGCAGCAGACGGTGATCCTGAAACACAATCGCCAGACGTTTAAACGTGTTGATCAGCTCGCCTTGGGTCGGGTCAAACAGCTGGGCCGCAATATTGAGCAAGGTGGATTTACCGCAACCCGAGGGGCCAACAAGGCTAAGCACCCTGCCCTTTTCCAAGGTCAGATCAATGTCCTCGAGCACATCGGTAAAACCAAACCGGTGACTTACATTTTCCCAGCGCAGCATAATCTAAAACCCCTTTGGTGTGTTGAAATCACCTTGGCCGACCTTGTTGCGCCAAGGCTCCAGTTTACGCTGGATCGGCTCTAGCATCAGGTATTCCACCGCCATCAACATGCCCAGCAACAAGATCAGCAGCGCCAATGTTCCGGCCGTGTCCATGCTGATCCGGGTCAGGGCCATTTCGCCGCCAATCCCATCGGTCGTGGACAGCAATTCACCCATCACCGCAATTTTCCAAGCCATGCCAAGCCCGGTAATCCAGGCCGGAAACAGGTAGGATAGCACATGCGGCAGATAGACATCCCAAAGCATCATCAAAGGCGGTGTGTGATAGCAACGCGCCATATCACGCAGGCTCTGATCCAGCGTGCGCGTGCCCATCATTGCGCCGGCAAAAGTGATCGGCAAGGTGGTGACAACCACGGTAAAAACGGCCGATCCGCCGCCCATGCCAAACCACATTAAGGCCAGCACAATCCAGGTGATCGGCGGAATGCCCAAAGCCACCGTCACGATCGGGCGCATCGCGCGCGCCGCCGTCATCGACAGCCCCGCCGCCATGCCCAAAACGCTGCCAAATCCAACCGCCATAAAAAACCCGGACATTGCCCGTTTTGCGGTGGTGGCCGCGGCTGGCATGGCGATGCCTTCGCGATAAAGTTCGCCGAGCGCCTGAATGGTTTCAACCGGAGATGGCAAAATAAGCGAGCCATAGACCTGATGGCCAAATTCCCAAAACGCCGTAAACAACAACAGGGCCGAGACCGCGCCCCAGCCGCTCCAGAGATACCCCGCCGAATCCTTTAGATATTGCTTGAGCATCCCCGAGAACCTGCCTTGAAGCGAAAATGCGGGCGCCTTATCAACGCCCGCAACTTCTTATTTAAGCCATGAAAAACGCATCATCCGGCAGCTTGCCACCAATCAATTTTGGCGAAAGCTCGGACAGCGCATTATAGAAGAATATCAAATCTTCCTTGGCCTCGGCCGCCGTAACCCGCTCCATGTGGATATTATCCAGCGACTTGCGAATGATCGGGGCAGGCAGGCCAAATTCTTTGGCACCAAGGGCTGCACATTCGTCCTTGTTGTTATTCATCCAGTCAATTGAGCTGGCGATACTTGTCTTAATCTGGGCCAGACGTTCGGGGTTTTTATCGGCCCATTCCGATTGCACCAGCGTGCCGGCTTGCGGCATCCGGCCACGGCCTGTGACCTCTTCCCAGACGTCCTGCAAGCTAAAGGTGTTCAGCGGCTGACCTTTCATTTTGCTTTTGATCAAGGCCGCAGACACGGCAGGTTCGGGCAGGATGATGGTATCAACCTTACCGGCCAAAAACATTTGCAAACCTTCCATCGGGGTGCTGGCATAGCTCATTTCCACATCATTATCGATGTCCAGACCCTGCTTCATCGCCAGATAACGCGTGACAATATCAGGCATGCCACCACGGAAAAACGACATCAATTTTTTGCCCTTCAGATCGGGCAAAGCCTTAATATCATCGCGCCGCGTAACCAGATGCAGCACACCCCAAGTGGTGATGTCCATCAGCTTGATTTTAACGCCCTTGTTATAAAGAATCGCGGCCGTGTTGGAGGGGGTGGCCGCAACCTGCACCTGACCGTTCATCATCATCGCAATCAACATATCCGGGGATCGCCATTGCTGGAATTCCACCGCCTTGGCCAGCGCCTTGATTTCGGGCTGTAGCGCCATATGCGACAAATAAAGCGTTGGCGGCGCGGGTGGCCCGGCCAAGCCCAACACATCCAGCTCTGGCCCTTGAAACGCCTGAAGCGGGCCAACTGTGGCCAGCGCCGCACCGGTTGCGCCCAGCATTTGCAGGGTGTTTCTACGCGTAAATACAGTCATGGTTTTCTCCTTATAGAATTGCAAATCTCATCGAGCCGAATCAAAGATTTGCGCCACAGACTGCGACCCGAAACTTCGAATAAAGGCCCAGTTTTGTGACGGCAGCACACATTTAAAAGGTGATTTGACGCCGACTTAAGGAACCGTTTAAATCCGATTCTTTCTGTCGACTTTGATATATATCAAGTAAAGTTCATTTAATAAGATATCATACCCGTTATGACATTTAGTCGCAGGTTATTGATCTGCCGCCAAAAAAATAATGTTGATACTTTGATTTGGATCAAATCCATGCACCCGGCAGACTGCTAGTTGATACACAGCCTGCCCCCGGTCCTGTTCGCGCGTTTCCTTGGGGGTGGGCTGTTTTATTTTATTGCCGGATCAGTAATTACAGCCCATCAATCACAAACCCCGGTTGATTTTCACAAATTTAGGGCGTTCTTGTTTAGGCTGTTCTTGGAAAATACTACTGATCAGCTTTTCAATCATGACAGTCTGGGTAGGCAAATACAAAAATAACAGGCAAAACATTAAAACATTCCAAGCCGCCAGAATATTCAGCGATGTCCTGAATGATTCTTTTCGCGTTTTATGCCTAAATATTTTTTGAGCCAGTTTCGCGCCAAAAGCACCGCCAAGAAACGCCCATAACAACAAGGTCGCTTCTGAAATCCGCCACTGCTGATAAATCGCGCGGCGCTTATCCAGATACATCGATAAATAACCAATGATGAATAACGCCATGGCATAGATCAGAACCAAGCCAACAATCCTCTGCGGTGAAAAAGAATTGGCTGAGAATTCCAACATTTACTGGTCCAAAAACGACCTTAACTTGCGTGACCGCGATGGATGCTTTAACTTTCTTAACGCCTTGGCCTCGATCTGCCTGATCCGCTCGCGCGTTACGCTAAACTGCTGGCCAACTTCCTCC
>CAYYXZ010000055.1:0-7006 GCA_964475715.1 uncultured Marinosulfonomonas sp.
TAGCCAAAAAACGGGTGGCGCTAAGCCTATTTTAGCTAGTTAAGTGTATAGGCACCTTAAAATAAGCCGGCAATAAATGCGACTGGCTAATTACCAACTATTGTGAATCGAATCTACCATACTAAGAACCCCGATTAATCCATGGCTTTAAAATGAAATTCACCACCGTCCTTCATGCCCGATGGCCAGCGCGATGTCACGGTTTTGGTGCGGGTGAAAAACTTGAAGGCGTCGGGTCCGTGTTGATTAAGATCCCCAAAACCGGATTTTTTCCAACCGCCAAAAGTGTGATAGGCCAGCGGCACCGGAACCGGCACGTTAATGCCAACCATGCCGACGTTAACCCGGCTGGCGAAATCACGCGCGGCGTCGCCATCACGGGTGAAAATCGCGGTGCCATTGCCGTATTCGTGATCCATCACATAAGCCAGCGCTTCCTCGTAGGTTTCGGCGCGTAATGTGCAAACAACGGGGCCGAAAATCTCGGTTTTGTAGATCTCCATATCGGTGGTGACATTATCAAACAAATGTGGACCAACAAAAAATCCGTTCTCGTAACCTTGCAGTTTGAAATCACGATTATCAACCACCAGCTTGGCACCTTGCGCAACTCCGCTATCAATCAGGCGCAGGATATTTTCTTTGGCGGCGGCGGTAATAACAGGGCCGTAATCCACATTATCGCCGTCGGTATAAGGCGCGACACGCAGTTTTTCGATGCGCGGAATCAGTTTTTCAATCAACGTATCGGCCGTTTTCTTGCCCACCGGAACGGCCACCGAAATTGCCATGCAACGCTCGCCCGCCGCCCCGAATCCCGCGCCAACAATCGCATCCGCAGCCTGATCCATATCGGCATCCGGCATGATGATCATGTGGTTTTTCGCACCGCCAAAACATTGCGCCCGTTTGCCATTTGCCGTGGCGCGGCTGTAAATATATTGCGCGATCGGGGTCGAGCCGACAAAACCAACAGCCTGAATGGTGTCATTGTCCAAAATCGCGTCAACCACCTCTTTGTCGCCGTTTACAACTTGCAAAATACCAGCAGGCAGGCCCGCCTCGGAAAACAATTCGGCCAGCATCATCGGCACGGTCGGGGCGCGCTCGGATGGTTTTAAAATCACCGCGTTGCCACAGGCAAGTGCTGGGCCAACCTGCCACAACGGGATCATGGCCGGAAAGTTGAAAGGCGCGATGGCGGCCGTTACGCCCAGTGCCTGTTTCATCGAATACATATCAATGCCCGGGCCGGCGTTATCGGTGAATTCGCCCTTAAGCATCTCTGCCGCGCCGATGCAATATTCGATCACTTCCAAGCCGCGCTGCACATCGCCCTTGGCGTCGGGCAAGGTTTTGCCGTGCTCTTTTGAGAGCGCTTGGGCCAGTTTATCCATGTCACGGTTCAGCAAATGCACCATCGCCATCATCACGCGCCCGCGACGTTGCGGGTTGGTGGCGGCCCATTTTGGCTGGGCGGCGGCGGCGATTTCAACGGCGGCGTTCAGCTCGGCGGCCGAGGCCAATGCAACCTTGCCCTGCACTTCGCCGGTGGCCGGATTCATGATGTCCGAAAAACGCCCCGATGTGGCGTTTGTGATCTTGCTGTTAATAAAATGATGAACTTCAGACATAGAATCCTCCTTTGGTTTACGGTCGGGGTATTTTACTCTTGCAAAAATGCTAAGAAAAGGCCCAGTTTACCAAAGTTGATTTGCAAAAATGCAAAGGTGGATGATGGCATTTGATTGGGATGATATGCGGATTTTTCTGGCGGTGGCGCGCGGGGAAAGCCTATCGAAAGCGGGGCGGCAATTAAAGCTGGATCCGGCCACGGTGGGGCGCAGGATTGCGCGGCTTGAACATCGGTTGGGGGCGGCGTTATTTGCCCGATCGGTTCAGGGCTATGTTTTGAATAATGAAGGCGAGCGCTTGTTGGTGCATGCCATGCGGGCCGAAACGGCGATGGGGCAGGCGGGCCAAGAGCTGCGCGGCCAAGCCGGCCAATTAAGCGGCACGGTGCGGATCGGGGCACCGGACGGGGCGGCCAATTATTTGCTGCCTCAGGTTTGCGCCAGAATTTGTGATGAAAATCCGGGGCTTGAGGTGCAGATCGTGGCCCTGCCGCGGGTGTTTAACCTATCCAAACGCGAGGCCGATATGGCGATTACCCTGTCGCGCCCCACGGCCGGGCGTTTGATGGCGCAAAAAATTGCAGATTACCGGCTGCATCTGGCCGCAACCTCTGGCTATCTTCAGGCGCACGCGCCGATCAACAATCTGCAAGATCTGAAAGGGCACCGGATTATCGGCTATATCCCGGATATGATTTTTGACAAAGAGGTCGATTATTTGGGTCAAATCGGCGTTGATCGTGTGACCTTGGCCTCAAATTCGGTGGCTGTGCAGCTAAATTGGTTGCGCCAAGGGGCTGGGCTGGCGATTGTACATGATTTCTGCATGCCGACAGTGCCCGGAATTGGGCGCGTTCTGGCCGATAAAATATCGCTGAAGCGCAGCTTTTATCTGCTGCGTCATCTGGATGATCAAAGAGTAGACCGCTTAAACAGGTTTTCGGATTTGCTGGTGCAGGGAATGCAGCGTGAAATTTTGCGTCTGGAGGCCGAGGCGTGTGATCTTTAGCTACCCCAAGTCCGAACAACACCGCAATCCATATGCACAAAATTGGAGCGGGAATATTTACCCACACCACCGGCACCACAAGTTTTGGCGGCCTTGAACATCTGCCTTACCGAGCGTGATTTTAGACGCAGATCAGCCGCTTTGCCCAAGGTATGCAATGAATTTCTTGCCACCCCGCGCGAGCGTGAACGCAGCATTGCATTGGTTTTAGCGCTGCGATAACCGGAAAGCAGCAGGTAGGGTTCGGTGGTGTCGAGCAGATTATGGGCCGCTGTCATAATGTCAAAATTGCGGATGTCCATGGCTTTGGTTTCATCCCGACGCCAATCGCGCATGAAATAATTGATTTCTTTAACCGCGTCTTTGATATATTTACCCTCAACCCAGTAAATCGTATCAATACTTTCGCCCGTGCGGCCAGAAAACATGCGAATGCGACGCACATCGCCCGCGCCGCGCAAAAAACCGGCGGCATTTGAATAGGTTGGGGCCGCCACAAGCGCTGTAGCCGCAAACGCGCGCATAAGGCCGCGACGTGTAATTAAGGAACTGGATTTGCCCGCATTCTGATCGTTTACCATCGTTGTCATTCTGCCCATTTTATCCGCAATTCTATGCGGTTGCGTGTTTTTCATCCCCAGATGTATAGGTCTTATGGCATATCTCGAATCAATTACCAAGTGACGAATAAGGACAAGTCTAATTATCCAGCAAAATAGGCAAAAATTTGCTGAAATTGTGAAACTGTTGTTAAAACGCTTATTTAGTGAGGGCGGCATGCATGGTTTGGGCCTTTTGTGGCATTATAATGCAAATGTGAATGGACTTAGGCGAATAAATCAGGATTATCCGCATTATTACGCCTATGGGTGCAATCCCTAGGCTGAAAGTATTTAGGAGTTTAGTATGAATAGCGCGCTTGTTAAAATGCGTATGTTGCATAAATTGGTCGCGGTTTCGGCCGTGATTTTCATCTTTTCATTGTCTGGTGTGCAGGCGCAGGTGACGGCATTTAAACAGGCCGTTGCAGAGGCTGCGTCAAAAGATAAAGCCGTGGCCGAATTTTACATGTCGCGTGGCTATAAAGCGATCTGGACGGGGAAAACCGGAAAAGACAGTCAGCGCCGCAAGGCATTATTGCAAGCGTTTTCAACAGCTTCGGCGCATGGGTTGCCGGAAAAACGCTATGATCCTGCGGCACTACGGGCCAAATTCAAGGCTGCAAAAACTGGCCGCAGCCGGGGGCATCTGGAAGTCGAGATCAGCCGTTTGTTTTTGCAATATGCCAGCGATATGCGCTCTGGTGTGCTGATCCCCAGCAAAATTGATGACGGCATTGTGCGCAAAATTGCCCGCTGGGATCGTTTGGAAACGCTTGAGAATTTTGCAAAAAGTTCGCCCAAAGGCTTTTTCAAAAGCTTGCTGCCCAACACACCTGAATATGCCCGTCTGATGAAAGAAAAGCTAAAGCTGGAAAAACGGTTGGGAAAAGGTGGATTTGGGCCTAAAGTCGAGGTTGCATCCCTGAAAGTCGGCAGCAGTGGTAGCCATGTTGTTTCAATGCGTAACCGATTGATTGCGATGGGTTATATGCGCAGATCTGCCGCTAAATCCTATGATGGCGTTATGCAAAAAGCCGTGCAGCTGTTTCAACTGGATCACGGGTTGCCAACCGATGGTGTCGCGGGCCAGGCTACGATGGCGCAAATTAATAAATCGGCCACCTACCGGCTGCAATCGATCATGGTCGCGATGGAGCGCGAACGCTGGTTTAATGTGCCACGCGGCAAGCGCCATGTGTTGGTTAACCTGACCGATTTCAGCGCAAAGATTATCGACAATGGCAAGGTCACGTTTTTCTCGCGCACGGTGGTTGGTGAAAATGTAAGCTATAAACGGTCACCGGAATTTTCCGATATAATGGACCATATGGTGATCAATCCGACTTGGCATGTGCCGCGCTCGATTGCGGTAAAAGAATATCTGCCAAAGCTGCAACGCAACCGCAATGCGCTTGGGCATTTGAATGTGGTGGATGCAAGCGGGCGCACGGTTGATCGTGGCTCGGTGGATTTTTCGAAATTCACCAAAAGAACCTTCCCCTTTAATATCAAACAGCCGCCAAGTGATACGAATGCGTTGGGTCTGGTTAAGTTCATGTTCCCGAATAAATACAATATTTACCTGCATGACACCCCGTCCAAAAGCCTGTTCAACCGCGATGTGCGTGCCTTTAGCCACGGCTGTATTCGGGTGCAAAGACCGTTTGATTTTGCCTATGCCTTGCTGGCTAAACAAGAGTCAGACCCGAAAGCATTTTTCCATGCCAAGCTGGATAGCGGTGTGGAAACCAGGGTTAATTTGAAAAATCCGGTGCCCGTGCATCTGATTTACCGCACGGCCATCAGCAAGCCCAAAGGCGGCATGGAATACCGCCGTGACGTTTACGGGCGCGACGCGAAAATATTTGATGCGCTGATCAATGCTGGGGTGGTCTTGCGCGCGGTTAGGGGCTAAATCTGGTCCAACAACAATGTTGGGGGCCAAATGGGCTATACCGTTCTGGAAATTGCAACAGCGCTTTCGGCCACAGCCGTTGGCGCTGTTGATCTGCGCATCCGCGGCGCAAGCGAACCGGCGTCGGCCACGGCGGATGATCTGGCTTTGGCGATGGATGAAAAATACGCAGACGGTCTGGCGGCCGGTAATGCGCGCGCGGCTATTCTTTGGGACGGGGCCGATTGGCAGGCGCTTGGGCTAGAGGCTGCAATTTTCGTGCCGCGCCCGCGTTATGCAATGTCGGGTCTGACGGCGCTGCTTGATTCTGGCCCCCAGATTGGCACCGGCATTCACCAAACCGCGATCATTGATCAAAGCGCCAAAATCGGGGCAGGGGCGGCGATTGGACCTTTTGTGGTTATCGGGCGCGCGGTGGTGATCGGTGAAAATGCACGCATTGCCAGCCATGTTTCGGTGGCCGAGGGCGCACAGATTGGCGATGATGCCTTGATTTTATCCGGTGTTCGGATCGGATCTGGCGTTCGGATTGGTGATGGTTTTATCGCCCAACCCGGTGCGGTGATTGGATCTGACGGGTTTTCCTTTGTGACGCCGGAAAAATCCACCGTCGAGCAGGCGCGCGAAAATCTGGGCAAAGATGTTCAGGCCAACCCTCAAAGCTGGACCCGAATTCATTCGCTTTGGTCGGTTGAAATCGGTGATGATGTCGAACTGGGGGCCAATGTGACGATTGACAAAGGCACGATCCGCTCAACTCGCATCGGGCGTGGCAGCAAGTTGGATAATCAGGTTCACATCGGCCATAATGTTGAAATTGGCGAGGATTGTTTGCTGTGCGGTCAGGTCGGCATCGCCGGATCGGCGCGCATTGGCAACCGGGTGGTGATGGCGGGGCAATGCGGGGTCTCGGATAATATTTTTGTCGGTGATGATGTGGTTGCCGGTGGTGCGAGCAAAATTTTCACCAACGCGCCTGCGGGCCGAATTTTACTGGGCTCACCTGCGGTGAAAATGCAAAACCATGTTGAAATGCAAAAAGCCCTGCGCCGCTTGCCGCGGCTGGCCAAACAGGTGGCCGAATTAAAAGCGCGGCTAAGCGAAATCGACAACGATTAAAAAACGCCGCCCTAAACAGGACGGCGCGTTTCGTGTGGTGTTTTTGGGCTACTTATTCAGCCGCAGCCACCATTGCAGCATAGCCTTTGGTAAATCCGGTTAGCGACAGGCCCAGCGTAACCTGTTGATCCGGCGCAACCATCGGCACAATCGTCACACTGGCACCCGCACCACGTTTAAAGCTGGCAATATCGGCACCCGAAAGCCCGATGCGCGCATAGCAACCGTCAATCGCACACCAAGTGAACCGGTAGCGCTTTTTCGGGCCACCATCAACGGTGATGGTCAATTGTTCGGTCAGCAAAGTTTCGAGCGGTGTGATGACCAAGGCACCGGCCGCAAATTTTTGATCCTCGGGCAGCTTGAAAATGTTTATTTCAGCAACGCCATTACCCTCTTCATCTGTGAGCAATTGATAAAGTTTGCAAGGTTCGCTTTCACCTTCAGGCACCCGAACACAGCGCAATTCCCAATCGCCATGGGTTTCACGGATATAGGGGGTGCCGGGCGCATTGGGGTCTACAACCTCTTGGCCGCCATCCAGACCCAGCACGTTGTTGTTGGTCTCGGGTTCTTGGGTCTCGGGCGCTTGTGTTGTTGTCTCTTCTGCGGGTTCTTTTCCGGAATCTGTTGTTTGTGCAATCGCTGTGCTGCCAAAGGCAACCAGAGATGCAAGTGTAACTATTTTTAGAAAATTTGGCATGCTTTTTTCCATAATTGTCAGTGT
>CAYYXZ010000055.1:7106-9414 GCA_964475715.1 uncultured Marinosulfonomonas sp.
AAAAAAAGGCCGCACTGAAATCAGCGCGGCCAGTCTAACAGGGAGGAAGTATGTCCAGACGAAAGAGGACAAGACGTCTGAACGTAAAATCCACAATGACAGACAAATATTAACAATGGCCTAAAAAGAGCCGAATTTCCCAATGTTTCTAACGGTAGGAAATTGCTGCCTTCGCTTGCTGCTCAAACCACGCGGCCATTTTTTTATAAGGCACCGGCCCGTGGCTGATCCGCGCAACCCCCAGATCGGCCAAAACGGACGCCGTCGGCGCATGGGGCAGCGCAAGAATGTTAACAGGCAGCGGACAATCGGCACAAAGCTGTTTGATCAGGGTTTCATCGGTCAAACCCGGGGCAAAAAAACCGTTAGCACCAGCGCTGGCATAGGCTTGTGACCGGTTCAGGGCCTGATCCACTAAATTAGCATGATCCTCGGTTTTTGCCTTTAAAAACAAATCGGTACGTGCATTTAAAAATATATTTGATCCGGCCTTATCGGCCCCTTCACGCGCGGCTGCAATGCGCGCGGTCTGGCTGGCAAGATCATGCAGCCCTTCCCCGCCAACAATCTGGTCCTCAAAGTTAAAACCGATCGCACCGGCCTTTATCACTTGCGTTACCGTGTCGGTTATCACGCTGGTTTTCACCCCGTATCCACCTTCGATATCGGACGAAACCGGCAGATCAACCGCGTCGATTATCCGGTGCAGATTGTCCAGCATCAAGGCCAGCGGAATTTTTTCACCATCGGCAAAACCATGCGCCAAGGCCACCGGAAAACTGCCGGTCGCAATTGCCTTGGCCCCGGCCGATTGCACAATTGCGGCCGTTCCGGCGTCCCAGACATTGAACAAAATAACCGGATCGGCTTTGATGTGAAGGGATTTGAATGTTTCTGCATAGCTCATGATTTACGTCCTAAGTTTTGGTTAACGTCCTTTGAAAAAGCCACCCAGAATTCCGCGCACAATGCGCCGTCCTGTGGTGCCTTTCAGCTCTTTTAAAATCACCCCGCCAATCGCGCTGCTCCAGCTGTCATCTTTGTGCGTTTTGCGAGAGGTTGAGCGCCCGACCCGCGTGCCGCTGTAGCGCCGGGCCGCCTTATATTCACGCAAAGCCAGATCAGCATCTTCCTCGGATTTTTCGGATTCCTGGGCCGCTTTTGCCGCATCATCAGCCCGCTTTTGCAGCATCTCGAAGGCCGATTGACGGTCCAGCCGGGTTTCGTATTTTCCGGCAATCGGCGAGTCGGCAATCACGCGGCGACGCTGGGCATCTGTAATTGGCCCCAATTGCGAGCTGGGCGGTCGGATTAGGGTGCGCTCGACCACGCCGGGAATGCCTTTTTTCTGCAACATCGATGTGACAGCCTCGCCAACGCCGACCTCGCGGATGGCGGCTTCGGTGGAAAAACGCGGGTTGTCGCGGTAAGTTTCGGCCGCCTGTTTTAGCTGCTTGCGATCGCGCGCGGTGAAGGCGCGCAGGGCGTGCTGGATGCGGTTGCCAAGCTGGCCCAGAATGTCTTCGGGAATGTCGCGCGGGTTTTGGCTGACAAAATAAACCCCGACACCCTTGGAGCGGATCAGGCGCGCAACTTGTTCGATTTTGTCGATCATCGCCTTTGGCGCGCCGTCAAAAAGTAAATGTGCCTCGTCGAAAAACAGCACCAGCCTGGGCTTTTCAGGGTCACCCACCTCGGGAAGCTCCTCGAATAATTCGCTGAGCAGCCAGATCAGGAAAGTGGCGTATAATTTGGGCGAGGCCATCAGGGCATCGGCGGCCAGAATATTCAAACGCCCCCGACCGTCGGCATCAACGATCATCATATCGGCCAGATCAAGCGCGGGTTCGCCAAATAAATTGGCCCCGCCCTGATTTTCCAACACCAGCAGACGGCGCTGAATCGCCCCGACCGAGGCGGGCGAAACATTGCCGTAACGCAAGCTTAAATCGCGGCCGTTCTGACCAACCCAAACCAGCAGCGCCTGCAAATCCGACAGATCCAGCAGCGGTAAACCCTGCTCATCGGCCAGGCGAAAAGCGATGTTTAAAACGCCTTCCTGCGCCTCGGATAATTCCAGCATATTGGCAATCAGCAACGGGCCCATTTCGGCGACTGTGGTGCGGATCGGGTGGCCCGATTTTCCGAACAGATCCCAGAATGTGACCGGAAAAGCGCTGTAATTATAATCGCTAAATCCGATCTTTTCGGCCCGGTTTGTAAAGGCTTCGTGCAGCTTGAAATCTTTGGATCCCGCCACGGCCAGCCCGGCCAGATCGCTTTTGACATCGGACATAAAAACCGGCAC